>JAIRLT010000068.1 GCA_031259225.1 Prevotellaceae bacterium | reverse complement strand
GCCCAAGCCCAGCCGGGCAATACGCCGGAACAGCGCGCCAAACAATTAACCCGCCAAATGGACAAAGCGCTAAAATTGGACAAAACGCAAAAGAAAAAAGTGGCGGAAATCAATTTAACTTACATCCGAAAGCAGGAAGAGTTAAAGATAAGGCTGGAAGAAGGTATCAATCAAGACCAGTACCACCAAGACCTTTTGCAACTGGTTGCCGAACGGAACCACGAACTGAAAGACGCATTATCCACTTCCCAATACAATACTTATATGGAATACGACAATGCTACCAGAAAAGTATTACAGCAGGAAAAGAGGAAACAACAGCAGGACGCAAAACAGGAATGAGTTTCCCGTTCATCCGTAAACCAACTTTTATTTTGCTGTATGTAGAAAAAAATCCGTTATATAAAATAACGGATTTTTCTTGCAGGTTGTGGGTATTATTTTTTCTTGACCGGGCGCGTTAAGTTTTTGACGGCTTGTTCTAATTTCGTTTTTTTCCGCTGTTTTGTCTTCCGTTGCACCTTTGCTTCCTGCCGTATTTCTTCTTTTGTCCGCGCAGGCGGTTTTTGTTTTATCATAAACATCAGCGTACCTTTCGGCACCTGCTCGCCCTCTTTCACGTAAATGGTTTCTACTTTCCCGTCGAACGGCGCACGAATGATATTGCGCATTTTCATCGCCATGTATAACATCAGTTCGTCGTTCATTTTTACGGGCTGTCCTTTTTTCACCAGGATTTTTTCTACCGTTCCGGGAATAAATGATTTTATTTCTTCGGGATTAGGGCGTGTCCATATTTTCCGGGCGGTAAATTTTTTAGTAAACGTAGTTTGGTATTTACGTCCTCCCGTCATCACCGAAAGTATTTGGAAGTCGTTGGGATGCTCGGTAATCACCATCTCTTCTTCCTGCAAATCCATCTCTTTTTTCTTTTCCATGCAAAATAGTTTTTAGTCGTAAGTCGTAAGTCATAAGTTGTAAGTCGTTCGCGCCAGCTAATTCTTAATTCCTAATTCTCCCGTCGCCAGCCTAAATCTGTAAATCTGTAAACCTGTAAATTATTCGTGTGCCGTTAAAACGGAGGGATACCATGTTTCTTTTTGGGGCGTCCAACGGCTTTCACTTTTGTTAATTCCAGCGCTTGCAGGACAAATTGCCGCGTGTTTTTCGGTTTAATCACCGAATCGATATATCCTTTTGCCGCAGCTACGTAAGGATTGGCGAATTTATCCTTGTATTCCTGTACTTTTTGTTTGCGCATGGCTTCGGGGTCGGCGGCTTCCGTAATTTCTTTGCGGAAGATAATATTTGCCGCGCCTTCGGGACCCATTACCGCAATTTCCGCCATTGGCCATGCAAATACAAAATCGGCGCGCAGGTGGCGGGAATTCATGGCAATGTAGCCGCCGCCATATGCCTTGCGCAAAATAACGGTAATACGCGGAACGGTGGCTTCGCTGTATGCATACAACAGTTTTGCCCCATGACGGATAACGCCGGCATGTTCCTGGTCAACACCCGGAAGGTAACCCGGCATGTCTTCAATGGTTACCAGCGGGATGTCGAACGCATCGCAGTAGCGGATGAAGCGCGCCGCCTTATCCGACGAATCGCAATCAAGCACGCCCGCCAGCACCATCGGCTGGTTTGCCACGAAGCCGATAGTTTTCCCCGCCATGCGCCCGAACCCGATGACAATATTCGCCGCCCACAGCTCCTGCACTTCAAAAAAGTCCGAATTGTCGGTCAGGGAACGTATCACATCGCGCACGTCATAAGGTTTGGTCGGGTCTACGGGGACAATTTTTTCAATATTGTATTTTTTCGACGGCTCCCGCGTAGCCACGACCGTGCTTTGTTCTTCGTTGTGCCAGGGGATGTACGAGAGCAATGTTTTGATTTGCTCAAAACATTCTTTTTCGCTTTTTGCAAAAAAGTGTGCATTTCCGGTGGTTTCGCAATGTACGCGGGCGCCGCCGAGATCTTCCATAGAAATTTCTTCCCCCAATACCGATTTAATAACTTCGGGACCGGTGATAAACATTTTCGAGATATTGTCCACCACAAACACAAAGTCGGTAAGGGCGGGAGAATATACCGCACCGCCGGCACAGGGACCAAGTATAACCGAAATCTGCGGCGTAACGCCGCTTGCCAGCGTATTGCGGAAGAAAATTTCGCCATAACCCGCCAGCGAATTAACGCCCTCCTGGATACGCGCGCCGCCGGAATCGTTAATGCCGATGAGGGGAAGCCGCATGCGCAAAGCATAGTCCATAATCTTGGTGATTTTACGCGCATGCATGGAGCCTAACGAGCCGCCGGCTACCGTGAAATCCTGTGCATAGATAGCCACCGGTTTCCCGTTTATTTTGCCGGTGCCGATGATAACGCCGTCGCCGGGCAATTCTTTCCCGTCCATGCCAAATTCACGCGCATCGTGTTCCACGAACAAGTCATATTCATAGAAAGAGTTTTCATCTACTAAGCAGTTGATACGTTCGCGGGCGGGGAGTTTCCCCATGGCTATCTGTTTGGCGATGGCTTGTTCGCCGCCGCCTTGGATAGCTTTTTCCGTTTTTTTGTCCAACTCGCGCAGTTTTGAACCTAAATTTAATGCCATAAAGTAAAAAGTTAGTTAAATATTGTCCCGCTTTTCCAAGCAAGCAGGGTTGCAAAAATACAACAAAAATAAGAAGTAAATGTTAAAACGGGACAAAAGTATTCCCTACCGCTCCATTAATAACTGATAATAGGAGGATTATTTTGCAAAGTAGGAAAGTTCTAAACCGGATGTTTCCGCTTAAAACCCGAAAGCTTCCGGACAGACGCCGGAACTTCCGGCACAGACGCCGAAGGTTTCGGCACAGACGCCGAAGGTTTCGGTACAGACGCCGAAGGTCTCGGCACAGACGCCGAAGGTTTCGGCACAGACGCCGAAAGTTTCGGCACAGACGCCGAAGGTCTTGGCACAGACGCCGAAGGTCTCGGCACAGATGCCGAAGGTCTCGGCACAGACGCCGAAGGTCTCGCTTATAAACTGAAAGCTACCAGTACCTTTCTTAAACTTTCCAGTACCCCATACCCTGTTCCCCGTACGAAGCTATGCAAAATTTAATGCGTTCCACTGGGAATGCAAAAAAAAATTTGCAGATAAAAAAAATGTAGCTATATTTGCAGCGTTATTAAATGTTCTTTATGTACCGGAATTGAATAATATTTCAATGGCTTTTGTTCAAGTCTTAAAAATCAGACAATTTTTCTAACAACGAGAATAAAAGCCGTATAATCAATGTGAATTGTTATCGGCTTTTGTTACGGTTGTCTGAACCCTTAAGAGAGTTAATAAATAATTCACATTTTTTTCTTTCTTTTAGGAGCTAATAACTTTGATAAACGCCTTTATAATTGGCAGCGAATAAAAAATCGTAGCGAGGGGTTGTTTTATAAAAAAAGTTTGTGTTTGGAAACAACCCTGATGCTACAAAGTAATAACAATAAAAAAATAAAAAATTATGAGAACAAAAATTTTCTTTCTTTTTGCAATGCTTGCAAGCGTTGCAGCAAGCGCGGCGGTAACGGTTACGCCGCTCAGTACGGATTATGCCGTACAAAAAGTAACCTTCAAAGTAGAATGGACGAACACGCCCACTGCACCCTACAATAACCGCGTATGGATATGGATAGATTTCTGTCCGGTAAGTGGTGTAACGCCCCAAAGTTTTTCAACGGCTACTATTATCACTCCTACTATAACAGGCGGGAACGGTACAATTACCAATACCACTGCGCGGGGCTTTTTTATCGAATATAACGCCACCAACGCCGGCACAACCATTACTGCTACATTAAGCAATGCGCCTGCCGGCAAATTCAATTGGTGCGCCTACGGCAGCGATTACCCGCCAAATGTAACGCTGGATAAGGGAACGTACACTTTTAAGGGAACAACCGATTTTATAGTGAGTAGCCATGCGCAGCCGATAACAACTAAAACCATAGCAAAAACAAATTTAACGGTTAATTCATCAAGTACATTTACCGATGCCACCAGTTG
>JAIRLT010000233.1 GCA_031259225.1 Prevotellaceae bacterium | reverse complement strand
ACCATCGTTTCGCTTTACTATTACCTGAGGGTAGTGCGCGCCATGTTCATCAACAAAAGCGAAACGCCTGTTGAACGTTTCCGCTCCGACGGCTACACCCGCCTGAGCCTTGTGCTGTGCAGCGCCGGCATCGTGTTGCTGGGCATTTTAAGCGTGGTGTACGAAAAGATTAACTTGTTTAGTTTCGGAATATAAAAAATAATTAATATCAACTTTATTATGAAAATAAATACATTTTTCAGCCGGTTTGTTCCCCACGGGAATAAATTCTATCCTATCCTTAGCGATATGTCGGCAAATATCCTTGCCTGCTCGGAAATATTCATCGAATTAACGAAAACCGCCGACAAGGAAGCGCGCAAGGAAGTTTACAAGCGCATTAAAACATTAGAGACAAAAGGCGACCAGATATTAGGACTCCTTTTTGATGAATTGAACAACACTTTTATTACGCCTTTCGACAGGGAAGACCTGAATGCACTGGGCGAAAAACTGGACGACGTACTCGACAGTATGAACAGTGCGGCAAAACGAGTGGTGATGTACCAACCCAATAGCCTCCCGGAACAATCGGTGGAATTAGCCATGTTGTTGAAAAAAAGCTGCGAATTGATACAAAACTCGGTCGGCGAACTGGACACTATGAAAAAAAGCCCGAAAGCGGTAAAGAAAATCTGTTCGCAACTACACGAAATAGAAAATCAGGCTGACGACGTGTACGAACATTTTATTATCCATATTTTTGAAACCGAAACAGACGGCATTGAGTTGATAAAACTCAAAGAAATCATGCAGGAAATGGAACGTGCTGCCGATAAAGCCGACGGCGTAGGAAAAATTATTAAAACCATTATTGTTAAATACGCATAGTATGACATTACTTATTGTGATAATTATCCTGGCGCTGATTTTCGATTACATCAACGGATTTCACGACGCTGCCAACTCCATTGCTACGATTGTCTCCACAAAAGTACTGACGCCGTTCTGGGCGGTACTTTGGGCGGCAGCCTTTAACTTCGTCGCTTTTTTTATTTCCAAATACATTATCGGTGAATTTGGCATCGCCAATACGGTGGCAAAAACCGTACTGGAAGACTATATCACCCTGCCGGTGATACTGGCAGGCGTGCTGGCGGCTATTACCTGGAACCTGCTTACGTGGTGGTTCGGCATCCCGTCGTCGTCGTCGCACACGCTGATTGGCGGGTTTGCCGGCGCGGCTATTACCAGCACGCTTTCGTTTAGCGCCGTGCATTTCGGCGTGGTGATACGCATCGCTTCCTTTATTATTTTAGCGCCGCTTATCGGATTAATCCTCTCCATTTTCCTTACCACCTGCGTCTTTTGGATTTGCCGGAAAATCAACCCGCACAAGGCAAACCAGTGGTTTAAACGGCTACAGTTGGTTTCATCGGGGCTGTTCAGTATCGGGCACGGGATGAATGACTCGCAAAAAGTCATGGGAATTATTGCCGCCGCCCTGTTTGCTGCGCACCAGCAGGGGATTATGGGCGGCATTGCCGATATTACCGCCATTCCCACGTGGGTGCCGGTGGCTTGTTTCACGGTGATTGCATTGGGCACGATGTCGGGCGGATGGCGCATTATCAAAACTATGGGCTCCCGCATTACCAAAGTAACGCCTATGGAAGGCGTCGTCGCCGAAACCGCCGGCGCATTGACGCTCGGGCTAACCGAAATATTGAAAATCCCGGTAAGTACGACGCACACGATTACCGGCGCTATTGTTGGCGTCGGCGCGGTGAAACGGCTTTCGGCAGTGCGCTGGGGCGTAACCGTGAATTTGGTTTGGGCGTGGATCCTTACTATCCCTGTCAGCGGACTGCTGGCGGCGGGTTTCTACCTCCTCGCCAACTGGCTGCTTTTTTAACCTGATAAAAATACGGAAATGGAATTTATACATACCATCATTGATTTTTTACTGCATTTTGATGTGCATTTGGCTAATCTCGTAGCGGATTACGGCGTATGGGTTTATGCTATTTTGTTCTTGATTATTTTCTGCGAAACCGGGCTGGTGGTTACGCCTTTTCTTCCGGGCGACTCGTTGCTGTTTGTCGCGGGCATGCTGTCTGCCTTGCCCACCAATGATTTGAACACCCACCTGCTGGCGTTGCTGATGATTGTGGCGGCTATTGTGGGCGATGCGGCAAATTATACTATCGGGCAATTTTTCGGGAAAAAACTGTTCCAAAATCCCCATTCCAAAATATTCCGCCAAAGTTATTTGGAAAAAACCCATGCATTCTATGAAAAATACGGCGGCAAGACCATTATCCTTGCCCGCTTTGTACCGATTGTACGCACCTTTGCGCCGTTTGTCGCGGGCATGGGAAAGATGACCTACCGCCGCTTTGCGATGTTTAATGTGGTGGGCGGCGTGGCGTGGGCGGCGGCGTTCATCTATGCCGGTTATTTCTTCGGCGAACTGGACTTTGTGCAGCGCAATTTAAAATTATTGGTCGTAGCCATCATCGTTGTATCCATACTCCCCGCCGTGTTTGAAGCATGGCGCGGGAAACGCAAAAGCAAAATCGCAAAATTGTAAACGAAAAAAAATTGCAGATAAAAAAAAGGCTGCCGGAGCAGCCTTTTTTAGAAGAGTGATGTATCAATTATTTTTTAGCTTTCAATTGTTTTATTTTTTCCCTTGTGCTTTTACCGAATTTGATGGGGTATTTACCCGGTTTCAGTACAGGGTTGCTTTGCACGCTGCTTTTTGATGCAGCAGCCGCGCCCAGCGAAGCATAATCGGTTACCGGCAAATTATGAAATACGACGGATAACGGGACATTGATGATGGTTTCGTAGTCGCTCTCTATATAAGTGAATATATCCAGTAATGTAAGGTTCACAGTACCCGATATAGTTGAGGCATTAACAGCCGTAATTTCTATGCTGGATGGGAAATCGGTATCCATCCAGTAATCACCAACGATGAA
>JAIRLT010000110.1 GCA_031259225.1 Prevotellaceae bacterium | reverse complement strand
TAAATGCCGATAATACCACTATCGGCAACACATGGACGCGTGCGGAAATATCTACAACACCTGCCGTCAGTTCTTCGCCAACGAGTACGGCAACCCTTGATGCAAGCCCATACAAAGGATTTTGGCTAAACGGCGTTACCGGCAGTTACAGCGCGACGGTTACGGCAACGCTTTCCAACATTCCGGCAAACACCAAATTCAATTGGTGCGCTTACGTTTCCGACTACCCGCCAAATGTAACGGCGGCGAACGGGACTTATACTCTCAAAGGCACGCCGCCGTTTACATTGATAGCGTCCGACGGAATAACTACCCAGACAGTAACCGGAAAAACACTTCCTACTTCGGCATTGACTATTACGCCTACAACTATAAAAGATAAAACGGAATGCCCGGGCGTGTTTTGTCCTTATCAGGGGAGCGATTTATACATTGATGCCACGCATCTTTGCCAACAACGCACCAGCGGCGCACAAAATTGGGAAGCGTGGATAAAAGATACACGGGATAATGAATTATACCGGATTGTTTTGATGCCCGACAATAATTGGTGGCTAGCACAGAGTGTGAAATTTGCAGGAACCGGCGTTGTAAATTCAGCCGCTAATTGTACACCGGACAAATGTGGAAGATTATACACAGGGGCTCAAATGAGCAGTACATACACCGGCTCGACTGGTGCAAGCGGCTATGGTGCAAACAAACAGGGGATCTGTCCAAATAATTGGATATTGCCGGTATATGCTGATTGGCGTACTTTTATAGATGCTATTGCTGTAGTTTCTTTTACGTCTATTACGCCGGCAAGCTGTGTGTTTCAACAAGCTAAAAATACTCTTGTAAACCAACGGTTAGCTGCAGTCGACAATCCAATTCATAAAGGAAATGACTATTATGGATGGTCTGATGCAAAGTGGAGTAATTATATGGGACATACCTCCAGTCTGTATTGTGAAGGTTGGCGTGGAAATAATAGTGAAAAACAAGATTGGGGATTAACGATAACGATATTGCCGAATGTGGGTGCGTCATATGATGGATTTATAATAAGTGAGTACTGTACGGGTCAAGACCGCAAAACTCCAGTCCGGTGTTTACGTCGATTATAATTCTTTCTAAATAATATCATGGTATGGAAGCAAAAATATTCTGTTTCCAAATAACGTTATGCCCTATCTACATTATGGTTTCAACACACTGCTTTATAAATCCAATTCCATAGACTAATAATTCGTTTGTAAGTTTTTATTTCAAAAAGTTGCACTTACTGATTGCATTTGCCTAATTTCTTTTTGTAGATTTATAAAGGCTGTACGCATTACCCAGAAGTCCTATTTTTTTCGTACTTTTGTGCTTCAATTTTTTGCTATGAATAACGATTACAAACGCTATCTTGTTACATCGGCTTTGCCTTATGCCAATGGTCCTGTGCATATCGGGCATCTTGCCGGCGTGTATGTTCCTGCCGATATTTATGTGCGCTACCTGCGGCTTCGCGGTCGCGACGTGCTGTTTATCGGCGGCTCCGATGAACACGGCGTACCCATCACTATAAAAGCGCGCAAAGAAGGCGTTACGCCGCAGGATATTGTCGATAAATATCATCTGATCATTAAAGATTCGTTCGAACGCTTCGGCATTTCATTCGATATTTATTCGCGCACTACTTCGGAAATCCACCATAAAACAGCGGCGGATTTTTTCCGGAAATTATACGATGACGGGAAATTTATTGAGAAAACATCGGAACAATATTATGATGAAGAAACCGGGCAATTTCTTGCCGACCGTTATATTGTAGGGCAATGCCCGAAGTGCGGATACGACGGCGCCTACGGCGACCAGTGCGAAAAATGCGGCTCCACGCTTAGTCCGAATGAACTGGTAAATCCGCACTCGGCGATTAGCGGAAGCAAGCCGGTGTTGCGTGAAACATCCCACTGGTACTTGCCGCTCGACCGCTATGAAAGCTGGTTGCGCCAATGGATACTGGAAGGACATAAGGAATGGAAAGCAAATGTCTATGGACAATGCAAATCGTGGCTTGACGCCGGATTGCAACCGCGCGCCGTGAGCCGCGACCTTGACTGGGGCATCCCGATACCGGTGGAGGGCGCCGGGGGGAAAGTGCTTTATGTATGGTTTGATGCGCCTATCGGCTACCTTTCCAACACGATTGAACTGCGCCCCGACGATTGGGAAAAATGGTGGAAAGACCGCGACACTAAAATGGTGCATTTTATCGGAAAAGATAATATCGTTTTTCATTGCATCATGTTTCCCGTGATGTTAAAGGCGCACGGCGGCTTCATCTTGCCCGACAATGTGCCGGCAAATGAATTTTTAAATCTTCAGGGCGATAAAATTTCCACCACGAAGAATTGGGCGGTGTGGCTGCATGAATATTTGGACGAATTTCCGGGCAAAGAAGACGTGTTGCGCTATGTACTTTGCGCCAATGCGCCCGAAACGAAAGACAGCGAATTTACATGGAAAGATTTCCAAACCCGCAACAATAGCGAATTAGTAGCTATTTTCGGCAATTTCGTGAACCGTGCGGTAGTGCTCACGCATAAATATTTTAACGGGAAAGTACCGCCGGCGGGCGCACTGACAGCCGGCGACGAAGCCCTGTTGAAAGAATTGCCGGTAATCAGGCAAGCGATGGAGGCGCATTTGGAAACCTACCATTTCCGCGAAGCGTTGAAGGAAGCGATGAATTTAGCGCGCCTTGGTAATAAATACCTCACCGAAACAGAGCCATGGAAATTGGAAAAGACAGACCGGGCGCGGGTAGCGACGATTTTGAACCTTTCTTTGCAAATCTGCGCCCATTGTGCGATTGCTTTCGAACCGTTTTTGCCGTTCACGGCGGGAAAATTGCGCTACATCCTCGCGCAAAACAAAGCGGACTGGGAACAGTTGGCGCATACCGGCGTGCTGGCGGTGGGGCATAAACTCAACGAACCGCAATTACTGTTCGGCAAAATTGAAGATGCGGACATTCAAAAACAAATTGATAAATTGAACGCCACCCGTACGACCGCTGCCGACGAGCAGGGTGGGGGAGTGGTGGAGTCGCAAAAAGCCGCCTGCCGGTACGACGATTTCCTGAAAATGGATATCCGTACCGCCACTATCTTGGAAGCGGAGCGCGTGCCGAAAACCGACAAACTGTTAAAACTGAAAATAGCTACCGGCATTGATACACGCACGATCGTGTCGGGCATCGCCGGATACTACACGCCCGAAGAACTCATCGGAAAACAAATTTGCATTTTAGCCAATCTTGAACCCCGCGTCATTAAAGGCGTCAAATCGCAGGGCATGATCCTGATGGCGCAACAGCCCGATGGTAAACTCAAAATCATACATCCCGAAGAGCGGATGGACAACGGCGCCACAATAAGCTAAAATTATTTGGGAATAACCGCAGGTCAGGAGCGGAAACGGTAACGCTGCGCAGTGGAAAAAGACCTGTTGTCAATCACCAGGACGCCGTCGCTGTTTACCGGGAACCATGCGCCGGTTGTTTCATTTTCGCCGGTATTTTGCAACACCTGTATGGATTGTGCCGGGTTCCCGCCGGACACAAGTAATACGAGCGTTTCGCCGGTTTCCTGATGAATGGCGACATCTAAAACCATCACCACATAATTATCCGTATCATTACCGGAAACCAGGATATCGCCGGGCGCGATATTCGTTGCCGCACTCAGTTCCAAGTCTTGCGACAGCGTTTGGAAATCGCTGTTGGTGAAAATAAAATTCAAATAACGCCGGAATGTCTGGTAGAGCCTCGGATTGCTGGGCGTCTTTGTCCAATAGGCTTTACGGTTAATCACCAGTTTCATGCCTTGCGCCCACTGTTCATAAGGAATAATTTCCCCGTTGTTAATATGGAAATGAATATCCGGAAACTGCTGTTGCTCGAACAGGTATTCCGCCCACAGGCGTATGACCGTTTGGACGTTTTGCTGTAAATTTTTGTCACCGGTTTCCATATCTATCACTGCTGCCGGGTGGCTCGCAGTATGGGGAACGCCGTCATAAAATTTCACCGGCGTTTCGGACGGCAATAACGGTAAATGTTGCAGGAAGAAAGCAAAAGTAGCGGGTGCGGTGTCTGTACGGTAGTAGCCGGATGGAACGCCAAAACGTGCGGCGACGGTTTTACCTTCCGGATGTATACCGCTTTGCGCTACGGATAACAAGGGAAGCAAGTATGATAAAATAAAAATGATATAATATTTGCAGTATAACATCACTTGCAAAGGTACAAAAAAATAGTAGATACAAAAATCTCTTCGGGCGGC
>JAIRLT010000076.1 GCA_031259225.1 Prevotellaceae bacterium | reverse complement strand
AATTAACAAACAATCCGTGTAACCATTGGCAACAAATCAATAAAAACAACCATGAAAAAAATATTCCTGATTATTGAGCGCGAATTCTTGACGCGCGTGAAGAAAAAATCGTTTATCATTACCACTATCCTTGTGCCGGTATTGCTTGCCGGGTTAATGGTGGTGCCGTTTTTCATCCAATCGGTAAAGGATGACCGGCAGAAAACGATGATAGTCATTGACCAGTCAGGACTGGCAGAGAAAGCGCTGTCGAATACCGGAAATATTATTTTCCATTTCCGCCCCGGGGCATCGCTTGACTCGTTGAAACAACAGTTCGAAAAAGAAGGATGGTATGCCATTGTTACGATAAGCCCGATGGATGAAGAAAAGCAAGTGTCCGTAGGGATGTACGCTTTCAGGCAAATTAACATGGAGGTGCAAAACCATGTGGAACGCAATATGGAAAAAGCGCTGGAACAATATAAACTGGCATCCTACCAAATTCCCGGTTTGGATGCTATTTTGGCGTCTGTAAAAACAAAAATCCCCGTCAAAACCTTTGTCTGGGGCGACGACGGCAAAGAGAAAGCCACGCATGCAGGTTTGAGCATGGGCATTTCCTATATCTTCAGCTTTATGATATACATGTTCATCCTGATGTTCGGCAACATGGTGATGCGCGGGGTCATCGAAGAAAAAAACAACCGGATAATAGAAGTCATCGTGTCGTCGGTGAAGCCGTTTCAACTGATGATGGGTAAAATTACCGGCGTGGCTTCGGTCGGACTGTTACAGTTTGTAATATGGATCCTCCTGACGTTAATTTTAGCTACTGTGGCGCAAAGTTTTTTCACTGTTCCACCGGCGGCTGATATGATGCCGGCAATAGCAGGCAATGTTGGCGCAGAAGTAACGAAAACGCTGGAAAGCACGATAGCTTCGGATATTCTCGGCATGTTGGGCGCTATCAATTTTGTAGCGATTATTGCCGCTTTTCTTTTCTATTTCCTTTTTGGTTATTTCCTGTATGCCGCACTGTTTGCCGCCGTCGGCTCGGCAGTGGAAAATGAAGCCGATACGCAACAACTGACTATTCCGGTAACCATACCGCTTATACTTGGCATATTCCTTATGCTGCACACCTTCCAATATCCCGACAGTTCGCTTTCGTTCTGGGGGTCGATGATCCCCTTCACGTCCCCAATGGTCATGATGGCGCGGATGCCGTTTGGCGTTCCCTTTTGGCAAATAGCATTATCATTAGCGCTGTTGTTTGTAACGTTTATCGCTATCGTTTGGTTTGCCGGGAAAATCTACCGTGTCGGCATCCTGATGTATGGCAAAAAACCTACCCTCCGGGAAATGTGGAAATGGGTCAGGTATAAAAATTAAGGGTGAAAGGTGAAGGGTAAAAGGTAAAAGGTGATATATCCTGAAAATTTTATCCCTTAAATTTCGTGCGTTTACTCCGGTAAATTCCCCCGTAGGGGTAGGGGGCTTTACACTTCACAAATTTCTATTTTTTCGATGCGCCGTTGGTGGCGACCGCCTTCAAAGGCGGTGGAGAGGAAAGTTTCCACGATTTTTTGCGCCGTTTCGTAATCTACGAACCGCGCCGGCAGGGAACATACATTGGCGTCGTTATGCGCCCGCGCCAGCCGCGCAATCTCCGGCAACCAGCAAAGGGCGGCGCGTACGCCGCAGTGGCGGTTCATGGTCATGCTGATGCCGTTCCCGGAACCGCAAATGGAAACGGCAATTTTTAACGTTCCCTTAGAAAGGGCTTCTGCCAAAGGATGCGCGAAATCGGGATAATCTACGCTGTCGCAAGAATAAGCGCCGAAGTCGCGTACTTCGTAGCCTTGCGCTTCGAGTTGCTTTTTCAGGAAGGCTTTCATTTCTACGCCTGCATGGTCTGCAGCTATACCGATAAGCATGGTTTTTTTATTTAGAAAGCATATTGTATGCCGATACGAACAGTATTGGATAGCGCTTCGTTGGCATGGGTACTCACCAGATAGGACGCATCCAGCGAAAATTTATGCCACTTTGCACCCAATCCTGCCGAGAAATAAGAGCCCAGCGCATAGTCTTTATCGCCCAAGTGGTAGCCGGCACGCGCGAAAAAACGTTCGATAAAAGAATATTCCAGCGCCCCGGACACGCCCCATTCCCTGATGTTGTTGCCAAATGCCGCGAAGAAGCCGCTGAATACTGTTTTTGTTTGGTCTTTTGGTACTAATGGTTTATTTATGTCCATCCCAATTGCCAGTTGGTGTTGCGGCAGTATCAGCCACGAATAGCGGAACCCGAGGTTCATTGCCATCGGAAGAAATCGTTTCGTACTGCCCTCCGTTACTTTCATGCCCATATTTTTCAGGCTTAACCCAAGGGCAAATTCATTTGTTTTTTTCGACGGGTAGCGGAAGTAAAAACCTATATCGCCTGCCAGCGCGCCGGTGCTTGACAATCCATTCACAGCGTCGTCGCTCGAATTAAAACCGGAAGCAATATAACGCAACGCCAATCCCAGCGAAATATATTTTCCCCACGTATGGGAATAACCAAGGTCAAAGGAATAACGGGAACGAACCGTTGAGCCGCCCGCATTCCCTTGCGCATCCCTGTCTGTAATGCTTCCGTCCGAGAGATAGCGCACCGATGCGCTGATCGCCTGTTGCCCGGTTTTGTAAAAACCCGCCAAATAAAACAGCGGCGAAGAAAACCGGTTTATCCGCAATGCCCACGGCGTATAGGAAAGCCCTACGGCGCCGGTATCTTTTGAGAAAGCATATTTGGCGAGGTTCCAGTGTTGCGAAAAAACATCGGGCGAAGTGGCTACGCCAATATCCGCCATGCCCGCCGCCCGCGCGTCGGGAGCTATTACTTCATGCAATGCCGGGTTGTTGTAGTACTGCGCAAATAGGGCGCAGGAAGGCGCCATGCCGAAAAAAGCGATAATGATTATTCTTTTTGAAAACATATTCATAATTTACCGGTAAAAAGTTTATAGTTTAATCATGCGACCCGATTTGCTGCCAATGCCGTCGATAGTTAGGCGGTACAGGTAGGTTCCCGCCGGCAAGGACGATAAATTAACGGTACGGAAATAATGCCCCTCTGCAACATATACCTTTTCAAATACGGTCATCACCCGTTGCCCCGATAAAGAATAAATTCGCAAGGCGCCCTGCCCGCCTGTGGGAACAATGTAATCAATGGTTGAAACAAATTGTGTTGTTTCCGTAACAGGATTTGGGTAATTTATAATGGTAATTTCCGTATCACCGGGCTTCAGTGCGTTCCGGTCGATGATGTAAACGGGCAGCGTAAGGATGGAAGTAGTATGCCCGGGGATCGTATCGAAGGTGGTAATGGAAATGGTATAATTGCCGTCTACATCGCTCGTGTGCGCATCATCGCCCGGCAGTAACTGCAATGTAGCGGAGCCGGCGCCTTCCGGGCTGATAAAAGACATCCACGAACTCACTAAGCCGGTAGCCGAGATAAAAGCGATGTCGCCGCCTGTAGCGCCGGTGGCGTAAACTGTAACGGAACAGGTCTCGCCTTCCGTTAATGTCAGCGTTCCCGGATTTGCCGGGTCTAATTCCGTTTGCACGCCGTCTTTTTCCATAAATAGCTTTTCAAACGACGGTGACTGGGCTATTGCCACCTGCCGGCATCCTATGGATAACGCGGTAAACAAAACTATGGGGAGTATTATTCTTTTCATGTTTTTTTAATTCGTGTAATTCATACTAATTTGTAATCCGCGTTTTCAAAACGCTGCATTCTTTGGCGTGCGCGGGAAAGGGATCACATCGCGGATATTCGCCATGCCGGTAACGAACAGCAGCAGCCGTTCAAAACCCAGTCCGAAACCGCTGTGTTCTGCCGTCCCGAAGCGGCGCGTATCAAGATACCACCACAAATTTTCCGTGTCCATGCCTGTTTCGGTTATACGCGCCAGTAATTTTTCCAGGTTTTCTTCGCGTTGCGAACCGCCAATGATTTCACCGATTTTCGGGAACAGCACATCCATGGCGCGGACGGTTTTGCCGTCGGCGTTTTGCTTCATGTAGAACGCTTTTATTTCTTTTGGATAGTCCGTAAGGATCACCGGTTTTTTGAAGTGCGTTTCGACTAAATACCGTTCATGTTCGCTCTGCAAATCCACGCCCCATGCGACGGGAAATTCAAACTGCTGTCCCGATTGCTCCAGAATAGCTATTCCTTCGGTGTAGGTTATCCGTACGAAACCGGTTTGTACCACGCCCTGCAAGCGTTCTAACAGTTCCTTGTCATACATATCGTTCAAGAATTTCAAATCGTCTGCGCAATGCTCCAGCGCATACCGCACAAGGTATTTGATAAAATCTTCGGCGAGGTTCATGTTGTCGTGAATATCATAGAACGCCATTTCCGGCTCAATCATCCAGAATTCGGCGAGGTGTCGCGGCGTATTGCTGTTTTCGGCGCGGAATGTGGGACCGAATGTATAGACTTCCCCCAGCGCCATTGCGCCCAGTTCGCCCTCAAGCTGCCCGCTGACGGTGAGGCAGGTTTGCTGCCCGAAAAAATCCTGCGTATAGTCAATTTCTTTCCGGTCATTGCGCGGCGGGTTTTGCAAATCGAGCGTAGTAACTTGGAACATCGCCCCTGCGCCTTCCGCGTCGGAAGCCGTGATGAGCGGCGTATGCAAATGCACAAAACCTTTTTCATTAAAGTAATGATGAATGGCGAACGCCATTGCGTGCCGGATGCGCAATACCGCGCCGAACGTATTAGTACGCGGGCGCAGGTGCGCTATCTCGCGCAAAAATTCCAGCGTATGACCTTTCTTTTGCAAGGGATAAGTTTCGTCGGCGCCGCCGTATATTTCTATTTCTTTTGCCTGAATTTCTACCGGCTGCCCGCTGCCTTGCGAGGCGACCAGTTGTCCGGTAACGCGCAAGCAGGCGCCGGTGGTTACCGGTTTCAGTTGTTCTTCGGTAAACACGCGCATATCGGCTACCACTTGAATGGTATGGATAGTCGAACCGTCGTTCAGTGCAATGAAGGCGACATTTTTATTTCCGCGTTTGGTGCGCACCCATCCTTTGACGGTTACTTCCGCGCCGGTGGCGCTTTTCAACAGTTCGGCAATTTTTGTTCTTCCGGGTGTTTTCATTGAAATGAATAGATTTTACTCTTTATAAAATTATATTGTATCTCGGCAAATGGTCAGCAAAAATACGAAAATTATTTTACTTACAGGAAATATAGTTCCGGTAAGTCCAGTACGCAGACTCAATCAACCAATGCAACCGGGCTGCAAGCCGTGCTGATTTGCTTTTTCCTCAACTGCATTCAAAGATTTCAAGATTTAAGGTTGCATAGTGGCGCACCGGAAGAAAGTTCAAATCGCAACAACATTGCAGTAGCCCGCAAACTACTTGAAAATGTTGCTGTGCAAGGGAAATAAAATGCCGCCGTTTATTCGCGCGTCCGGTAGCTGCCGCATGCAACAACAGTTGCGTGATGCACCCCAGCTCCCAACGGATACGCCCGGCAAATAATTTTTTCCCTTGACAGGTCATCTTTGGAATAAGCCCGTTGCATGCGCCCACAAAGGTTACCATTTTTGTATAAAGCGGCGTGTGTGTGAAATCAGTACTATAAACTAATTCGTATTTCATGGTTGATTGGTTTTTTTCATGGTTGTGTAGTGAAAGCCTAAGGGGGACAAGGTATAATAATAGACAGTGTTTTAAAAAAACACCTTTCCTGTTTAGATAGCATACGATCTCTTGTTCAATCTTTAATACAGCGCACACCCCAGGCGGACTCTTTCCAAGCTCCACCCACACCGTACGAACCAGCGTGCGACGGATCGTCAACGTTATCCCCTTCGTTCACGTAAAGGGCGGCAGTTTCGACACGTTGGTAGTCGGACCAGTCGATTTTAGCAGTCGCGAGAATAAGCCACGTTGTCTGACCGGTGCGCACATATCCTACGTTTTTATTGTAATATCCAGTTAAGTGAGTGCCCCATATAGGAAGTAGCACCTGTTCAACGAATGTCGGGTCTACACCGCCGGTTCTGTTACCGCCCAACGCATCCAGGAGATCCATAGCATCCTCTGCCGTTGGTAATCGCCATGGGTGTGGGCACAGGGTAGAAGCATATCTTATCGCAGCACACGGGTTGAATAAATCACCATCATAATTTTGGATCCATATGCAATCTGCAGTTATACTCTCGAATGTACCCCAATCATAAGTTGTTTTTTGACAGCCGGTAGCTGTTACCGGACGCGACCAAGTTTGCGAAATCCCGTTACCAATAATTTCAACCGGGTCGCCGGGAACGAATGAAACTGTGCCTAAATCTAATATATTATCAGTACATCCAACGATTGAAGGCTCAACGCAAACGCCACTTGGGTCTTCTACCAAGCCCGCCATGCACCCCATTTCATTCGGCGGTTCATTGGGTGGGGCGGGAAACTTTCCGGGCGCGCCGGTAGCGTCGGTAAAGGAAGTTATCGTATCGGAAAAAGTTGTCTGGTCGGCAGGCAGTGTCTTGCCATTTACCACAAAGGGACGCGAACCGCGCAAGGTATAACTGCTGCTGCTATGCGCCACCACATT
>JAIRLT010000062.1 GCA_031259225.1 Prevotellaceae bacterium | reverse complement strand
GTAGCGGCTACCGGTTTGGATGTGAAATACCAGCTACAAAAAGAAGTGAACGGCGCTTGGACAAATGTCGGTGCTGAAAAAATTAACAGTGGTACAGCTACTTCTTTTGAGTACACCATAAATCCCGTTAAGGTGGCTGACGCCGCCAATTACCGGATAGCGGTGAACGGTCGTTCCGAAAAACCGGCAACCGATGTGGTAGTATTGCGTGTGGGACTTCCTGCAGCCAGCCTGATTGCTTACCCGTGGAGCGATGTGCCTACGGTGAACAATAATTCAGCAGCGAATGGCGGATACTCTTTCGTAGCGTTCCAATGGTATCGCGACGGCGCGGCTATCAGTGGCGCTACCAAACCGTATATTCAAGTGCCGAAAGGAACGACGGAGACTTATGCGGTAGACTTGACGACCGGTAACGGTCAGCCGTTGGCAGTATGCCCGTTTGTTCTGCAATTAAGCACGACTTCTTTGGCGGTATATCCCAACCCCGTGACGCAAGGCGCTCCGCTGACGCTTCAGTCAGCAAGTTTGCCCGAAGGTTCGGTAGCGAATATCTATAGCAGTACCGGTACGCTGGTGAAAGGCAACCTGCCCTTGTCCGGTGTGCAAAATACGCTGGATATTACCGGATTGGCGCATGGTCTCTACGTGCTGCAAGTGTCGCAACCCGACGGCAGCAAACAAACTATTAACATAGTGGTTAATTAATAAAAACTTTTCTGCATCCCCGTCCCTCCGCAAGGGAGGGACGGGCGAAGCGGAAGAGAAAAGATGTAAAACGAAAAAACAAAAAGATATGAAACAAAGAATCATTTTACTACTACTTGCCTTGTGTACCGCCTTACTCTCTGTAGCGCAACACCGGCATGAAATTTCGATAGGCGGCGGCTATGGATTGTCGTCGCTACAATATGAAGTTATCTCTTCAGAGCATAAAAATGGAAGCGGCGCACACGCCGGATTAGGCTATAATTTTTACTTTGCACCTAACTGGAGCGTGAAAACAGGCGTAGGGCTTGGATTTTTTAATGCAAAAACAACGCTTGGCTCAACAGAAACCTATAAAACGATTGAAAATTCGACAGTTTCCTATATTACAAGCACTGTAAATGGAAGTGGCGACTTACGATTTACTTATGAATATAGTGGCTACGAAGAAAAGCCTTCGGTTACCTTATTGACCATACCGGTAATGTTGCAATTTGAAACCGTTGGAACTACGGCTTTTTATTTTGCATTAGGCGCAAAAATAGGCCTTCCACTGAGCGCTCAATACAAGACAACCGGGCAACTGAAAACTACTGGTTATAATCTGGAATTGCAGATTCCTATTGACGACAACCTTCCGGATTACGGATTCGGCACCTATAATGTTAACCAAACTACGAACTGGGATTTAAATCTGGCTGTTCAACTATCTGTCGAAGCGGGCGTTAAATGGCGTTTAACCCAACAATTAAGTCTTTATTCCGGTGTGTATTTTGACTATGGATTGAATAACCTGAATAAAAGTGATATTGTAGATTCCCGCTTAATCAGCTATCAACCGAAAACGCCCAGTGAGTTTATTTACGGAGGGATTTTCAATGGTAGCGACAGGTTATATCCGGTAGCATTAGGTATTACTGTGCGTTTGGGTTTTGGCTTAGGTAGCCTGTAATACCCTACTAAATAATAAAAAAATGTATTTAAAATTAAAAAAAATGTTTATGAAAGAATATACATATCCTTTGAGAAAAATCTTACTGCTTTTTGTTTGCTTGCTGATAGGTAGTTCTATTGCTTTATGGGCGCAGACCAGGCAAGTAAGCGGTGTGGTAACGGAAAATGGACAGCCGCTAATAGGCGTATCTGTTGCACTAAAAGGCTCTACGACAGCCGTGGTAACCGATGGAGAAGGTCGTTACACTATTTCCGTACCGGAAGATGCTACTCTTGTGTTTTCATTTATAGGAATGAAAACACAAGAAGTGGAAGTCGGTTCGCGTTCGGTTATTAACGTGACGATGGAAACAGAAGTAACACAGTTGGAAGATGTGGTAATAGTAGCTTTCGGTACGGCAAAAAAAGAAGCTTTTACTGGCTCTGCCGCTACTATTAACTCCGACCGGCTTAGTAAACGGGTAACCACAAACGTGGCGAATGCCATTGCCGGACAATTAGCCGGCGTGCAAATTCGTAGTTCCGACGGCGCTCCGGGCAGCGGTCCAACATTACGCATTCGTGGTTTTACTTCGCTGTATGCCGGAAAAGACCCGCTGATTATTGTGGATGGAGCGCCCTATACGGGAAGTCTCTCAACAATCAACACGTCGGATATTGAAACCTATACGGTTTTGAAAGATGCTGCTGCCAATGCGCTGTACGGCGCACGCGCTGCCAATGGGGTCATCATGATTACCACTAAAAAAGCGAAAAAAGGCGCTACTGTTACAGTAGATGCTAAAGTGGGCGTTAAAAACCATAGCGTGGTAGAATACGACGTCATTCGCGACCCTGCACAGTACTACGAAACGTATTACGGGGGATTGTACAATTATTATTTTAATCGTTTGGGGCAAGACGCCACGACCGCCTCTGCCAATGCCAACCAGACCATGCTAACCCGGCTGGGATACAATGTGTATGAAACCAACGGGCAACCGCTGATTGGGATAGATGGAAAATTAAACCCCAATGCTACATTAGGCAGGGTTGTCAATATGCCTGACGGAAGCAGTTATTACCTGACGCCCGACGACTGGCGGGACTATACCTATAAACAGGGTATCCGGCAGGAATATGATGTAAACTTTTCGGCAGGAAATGACAAAGCCTCGTTCTATGCCTCTGCGGGCTATTTGAATGAAGATGGCATTGTGGATCGGTCGAATTTCACACGCTACACCGCCCGTTTGAAAGCCGATTACCAGGCAAAAAAATGGCTGAAAGTAGGCGGAAACATCGCATACTATAACTTTGAAATAGACGAACCGGGCGGCTACGACACTTCGGGAAGCTCAGGCAATATCTTCTCTTTTTCTTCAGTAATTGCACCCATTTATCCGCTGTTCATCAGGGACGGGGCAGGTAATATCCTGTACGACGAACACGGCATGAAACGGTATGACTACGGCGACCGCTCCAATGCTGGTTTGAGCAGACCGTATCTCGAAAACGCTAACCCTCTTTCAGATGTGCTGCTGAACGAAACAAGTTACAACGGAAGTACGTTTAATCTGTACGGATTTGTAGATATCAATTTTACCAATAAACTGAAATTGCAGGTAAATGCTACTTCCTATTTGTCGGAATATAGGACTACCGACTATACTAACCCTTACTACGGACAATATGCCACGTCGAACGGTATGATTTACAAAGCACACAACCGCACTAATAACCTCAATATACAACAACTGCTCACCTATACCGACCAAATCGGCGACCATTCGTTCGACGTCATGCTGGGACATGAATATACCAACGAAAAAACTTTCGTTCTGTCCGGCCAGCGGAATGGCATATTTTCGCCCTATGTTTTTGAGTTAAATCATGCGGTGAACGTGGTCAGCGCCTCCTCAAGCGCGACGGAGTATAATGTGGAAGGGTTCTTCGGCAGGGCGCAGTACAATTACGACGAAAAGTACTATGCGTCCGTATCGTACCGCCGCGACGCGTCGTCGCGCTTCCATCCCGACGACCGTTGGGGCAACTTCTGGAGCGTGGGCGGCGCATGGCTGCTGAATAAGGAAAGCTTCCTGTCGAATGTATCTTGGATGGACTTGCTGAAATTTAAAATTAGCTATGGCTCCAACGGGAATGACCAAATCGGCAATGACCGCTATACGGACATTTACAACATTGAAAATTCCGGCGGACAGGCAGGCATAACTTTTAACCTTAAAGGAAATCAGGGTATCACGTGGGAAACCAATGCCAACTTCAATACCGGTTTTGAATTTGAATTCTTCGAAAACCGGATAGCAGGTTCTGTTGAATACTACAACCGCATGACGTATGACCTGCTGTTCCTGCGTCCGGCTCCCGAATCGTCGGGCTATTCCAGCTTTTACGACAATATCGGGGACATGAGCAACTATGGGTTTGAAATAGATCTTCGCGGGTATATATTTAAGACAACGGACTTTGAGTGGGCATTGAATGCCAATTTATCAACCGTGAAAAACGTGATGCTGGAATTGCCGCCCGAAAGAATGAAAAAAGAAAACGGATTTGCCACCGGCAACAAGTGGATTGGTAAAGGTGGTTCCATCTACGATTTTTATTTGTTTAAATATGCGGGCGTAAACGAATTCGGCGAAGCCTTATATTATAAGAAAGTGAAGGATGCCGACGATAAATGGACAGGTGAAAATACCACGACCACCAATCCGTCGGACGCCGACCAATACCACGACATAGGTTCTTCCATTCCTGATTTCTTTGGCGGCTTCGGCTCTACAGTGTATTACAAGGGTTTTGATTTCAGTATTAACTTCGACTACCAAGTAGGCGGCTTGGTGTACGACGGCGTGTATGCTTCCATGATGAGTTCTCCTTCCGCCACTGGAGTGCGTGGTTCCGCTATTCATCAAGATATCCTTAAAGCATGGTCGCCAACCAATACATCAAGTAATATCCCGCGCTACCAGGACAATGAAGCCTATAACCAAAACGCTGCGTCCGACCGTTTCCTGGTGAATGCAAGCTACCTGAATCTGCAAAATATCAATGTGGGCTATACATTTCCATCCAAGTGGACGCAAAAGATAAATATCAACACCGTCCGCCTGTACGCTGCCATTGAAAATATAGCCTACTGGTCGAAACGGAAAGGATTAGACCCCCGACAAGACTACGACGGCAGTACGACCAATCAGAATTACGGTATTTCACGCAGCATTACCGGTGGTGTGCAAATTACATTCTAATTATAACTATTAAAGAAAAATAAATTATGAAAAAAGTAATTATCATAACAGTTTTTATTGTGGCGGCTCTTTTATTCAACAGTTGTATAAAAGAAACGGAACCACAGGGAGGCACCGTAACCACCGAACAGATTGCCAAAGAACCTACGACTGCTGTATTGTCGTATGCCTTAGGAATGGACGCTTGGATAAATAATCTTGATGTGCTTGGACGTGGAAGTAGCAGGGCACATTTTGATTTCGGCTACCCGTCATTAATCATTCAACGCGAATTATTGGGACAGGATATCGTTTATGATTATACCTATGGACAATTTTCCAGTTGGTATCAACCCAGTTATTATCTTGGTCCCGATTATGTTTATTGCCAGTTGCCCTGGCGATGGTATTACCGGTTAGCCAGCCAGGCAAATACCATTATGAGTTTGGTACCCGACCCCGATGCGGTGTCGGATGATACGAAGTGGGCATTAGGAAAAGCGCATTTCTATCGCGCCTTAGCCTATTTTGATTTGGGGCGGCTTTATCTGAGCGGCAGTTATGCCAACAACCCGCAAGGTATCACTGTGCCGATAGTAACCAATGAAACGGAGGATATAACCGAAAATCCGCGCGTACCCGCCGCAGAAATATTTGCGTTTGTGCTTTCCGATTTGCAAAAGGCAGAAACATATTTGACGGATGCGCCGGCGGATGATAAAAATACCCCCACGCTACCGGCGGTATGGGGCATGCTGGCGCGGCTGTACCTCGAAACCGGCGACTGGGGCAATGCCGCAACCTATGCCAAGAAAGCGCAGGCAGGCTTTACGCCGCTCACGGAAGCCCAGTGGACTGACCGCGCCAACGGTTTTAATACGCCTAACGGCCACAATTCGTGGATATGGTGTGTTACGACTACGAAAGACGACGATGTAGTAAAAACGGGCATTCGTAACTGGACATCGTTCATGAGTGTGGAACAGTATTTCGGTTATAAC
>JAIRLT010000061.1 GCA_031259225.1 Prevotellaceae bacterium | reverse complement strand
TTTGGGGTCGTCCTTTTTTCGTTTGGGGTCGTCCTTTTTTCATTTGGGGTCGTCCTTTTTTCGTTTGGGGTCGTCCTTTTTTCGTTTGGGGTCGTCCTTTTTTCGTTTGGGGTCGTCCTTTTTTTGTTCGAGAACGTTCTTTTTTCATTCGAGAACGTTCTTTTTTCATTTTTACTGCTATTTTTTAGCTTTTTTATTTCTGATTTCTAATTTCTGATTGGCTGGCGCGCCAGCCAATTAATCACATTAGCACATTAGCCTGCGCCTGCCGCCCCCCTCTTTTTGATAGGGTGAGAGGGCGCTACCATAAGGCTGTGTTAGCCACGCTACCGCCCTGCACCCGCAGAGAGCAATAATTAAAACGGAAATATTACGATGAACGAAGGGTTACCGGACGCAGCGTACTCCATGCCTATAGGTCAATATTATATTGTAGGCATCATCTATTGATTCAACATACGCAGGACCGCCGTCGCAATGCCCCAACCCAGGCTGTGTCGGATCATCTTGGGTTCCCGTAGCCCAGAAATGCCACGCAGGTTCCCACGGCAACGCCAGGCTCTCACCTGCTATGCATATACAAGCGAGTTCGTCGTAAGTGGGCAAGCGCCAACCGTATCCAGAAGCCGCGCAGAATTGTTTGGCGTCCTCGTAGTTCATACCACCGGCTGCCTGTACGTGGCAAACCGATACGTTCAGCCCGGATGGTTCACAGGTGAGCACCGTAGTGATTTCATTTTCGCAGCAAGCGACCAATGTAATCTTTTCCTCAGGCGACGCGTCACCGGAACAACCGCCAAGCGTACCGCGTACCGTATAACTGCCGGGCATGGTTACGGTATAGGTAGCGCTCGTTCCTGATTGCACTTCCGTACCGTTCAGATACCATGTAAAGTTGGTGGCGCCCTCAGCAGTTGCAGTAAGCTCGACCGTCGTTTCCGGGCAGGTATTGCTGGAGCTGCCGGAAATAGCGGCAGCGCCTGCAGGAGCGATAGCGGTAATAGTTCCGGTGGCTGCCGCACTGGTGCAGCCGGCTGCATTGGTTACCGTAACACTGTAAGTGGTACTGCCTACCTCTACTGTAGCTATATAATTGCCGGCAGTCGTCGTTTGCGCTACGCCGCCGCCCACTATCCACGTATACGTCCCGGTGAAGAAGCCGTAGAATGGGTAGTCGGAGACGTTGATTGTGCTGCTGGAGACATTTGCCATGAGCAAGACATTGCCCGCGCAGCACTGGGTCGGTTGGGATGTGGTAATACTAATCGTAGGCTCCTGCACAATGCCTGCTGGGTTGCCGGTAAGGTCGGTAATGGTTACAAGGCACATTCCCGCAGGATAAGTGTAGTCATCTACGGTGATATTGCCGTTAATGGTAAACGGCGGCGTGCCTTTTAACGCATAGCTGCCGTCTTCATTGAGCAGGGCTTTGGGCGGTGCGCCGCTGCCGTAGGCGCACCAGTTGAATTTGGACAGCGTCGTATTCAGCGTGGCGGTCACAGTCGCGGGGTTTTGGGTTACGAAAAAGCCGCGCCCGTTTAGGGAAGTCTTATCCACGCTGCCAGCTGTGGCGGTAGCGGCGGTAATCGTCGCCGGCGCAAACCACGCCGGCGTTTCGCCTTTGGCAGAACAGACGTCAATCCACACCCACACGCGGTTTTCAGGGACGGTTGTCCCCTCCCATGCTACGCGGAACGTGACGGTTTTTTTATTGTAATCTGCCGAGACAGGCGTGATGGTTACGGTTTGGGCAAAAGCGAAGCCCCCTAACCCCCAAAGGGGGAACAAAGAAACGACAAATAAGATAATTTTTTTCATAGTTTTATTTTTTTTTAATAATGTTTTTGCTACGGTTTTTCATGAGTAGCTTTTATTGGGTAAGTCTTGTTCAGGTATAAAATGCGAAACGCGAACTAAACTTATCATCTAAGAGGTTCTAGACTACCCATACATAAAATAAGCAAAAGTCCACGTTTCATTTGTGGTTTTGATTTATTCTTTATGTATGAAATTGTCTAGATTTCTTAGATAGAATAAAAAGCGGTCAAAATGTTAAAGAGCATAAATCGGTTGCAAAGATAGAATAATTTTTTCATAGTTTATTTTTTAAATAATGTTTTTGCTACGGTTTTTCATGAGTAGCTTTTATCCGGTAAGTCTTGTTCAGGTATAAAAAGCGAAACGTGAACTAAACTTATTATCTTTGAGGTTCTCGAATACCTATCTATATACAAGCAAAAATTCACGTTTCTCTCTCGTGGAGTTTTTGCCTTTATTCATATAGATAAATGAAATTTTCGAGATTTCAAAGATAGAATAAAAGCACCCAAAATGTTAAAGAGCATAAATATTGGTGGCAAAGATAGAAAGAATTTTTAGAAAAGCAAAAAAAATCCAATTCCTAATTCATTCCTGCGTCAGCCTAAATCTGTAAATCTTTAAATTTTTCCTGCGCCAGCCCCTTTCACCCTTTACCTTGTACCCTTTGCCCTTAAAGCTGGATGCAAAGAAGAACTGGCAGTAAGGAAATGTACCGGCGGTTTTTTTTGAAATCCGTAAATTTTGAAATCTTGAATTTTTGAAATATCTTTGCAACCCTGTTTTAAACATTTTTTATGTTTATAGTTCATACGGTTTCGGAACTCCGGCAACTGTTGCAGTTGGCGCACAGACAGAAAAAAACTATCGGGCTGGTACCGACAATGGGCGCCTTACATGCCGGGCATCTTTCCCTTGTACAGGCTTGCAAAACACAATGTGCGCTTACGGTTACAAGCATATTTGTCAATCCTACGCAGTTTAATAATCCCGAAGATTTGCGGAATTATCCGCGGACATTGAAAGACGACAGTATATTGCTGCAAACACACGGCGTGGATATATTGTTTGCGCCCGGCGAGAAAGAAATTTATCCCGAACCCGATACGCGCTCGTTTGATTTCGGGGCGTTGGAAAGAGTCATGGAAGGAAAGTTCCGACCCGGTCATTTCAACGGCGTGGCGCAGGTGGTGAGCCGCCTGTTTACTATTGTACAACCGGATTATGCATTCTTTGGCGAAAAAGATTTCCAGCAATTGGCGATTATCCGCGCATTGGTAACGCAATTGGATGAACAGCCCGTCATTGTCGGCTGCCCGGTGGTACGCGAAAACGATGGATTGGCGATGAGTTCACGCAATAGGTTATTATCGGAAACACAACGGAAACAGGCGCCGCTCATTGCGGCTACGCTGATGCAAGCCAAAGAAAAAGTCCCTGCACTTCCGGTAGAAGAAATGAAAAAATGGGTTGCCGCGACCATTAACGCCCACAGCGAGCTGGAAGTAGAATACATAGAAATAGCGGATGAAAAAAACCTGCAACCCATAAAACAATGGGATAATGCCATACATGCACGCTTGTTTGCAGCGGTGTATGCGCGTCCCGTGCGCTTGATTGACAATATACGGTTAAGTTAAGGGTAAAGGGTAAAAGGGTAAAGGGTAAAGGGGTAAAAGGTGAAAGGGAAACAGTGCAAGCAATTAAAAATTAGAAATCGAATACTTATGCAAATTGAATTATTAAAATCAAAAATACATCGTGCGGTGGTAACGGAAGCCAACTTGCATTACATCGGCAGTATTACTATTGATGAGGATTTAATGGATGCGGCAAATTTGGTGGCGCACGAAAAAGTAACCGTCGCCGACATCAATAACGGCGAACGTTTCGATACCTATGTGCTGAAAGGCGAACGCGGCAGCGGGAAAATCTGTATCAACGGCGCAGCGGCGCACAAAACCGCCCCCGGGCATTTAATCATCATCATGGCTTATGCTTCCATGACGCCCGAAGAAGCGCGGGACTTTACGCCGGCAATCGTTTTGCCCGACTCGCGGACAAATAAAATAGTACGCCCCCAACCGTAGGGTAAACCCCATTCACCATTTTCCACCGATGGCAACAAAGAAAAAAATAATAGCCACTACCGGCAAATATGTATTGTTTTTATCCATTACAGGAGCGTTGTTATATTTTTCTTTCAAGGACATCTCGTTCCGCGAACTGCTGGAGGGCTTGCAGAGCGCCAATTACTGGTGGATTGCCGCATCCATGCTTACCGGTTTTGCTGCGTTTGTTTTTCGTGCACGCCGTTGGCAATTCATTATCCAACCGTTGGGATACCGCCCGTCGTTCAAGCATACTTACGACGCTGTGATGCTTACCTACCTTGCCAACTTTGCGTTGCCGCGCATGGGTGAAGTTGTGCGTTGCGGCGCATTGCAGCGAACGGAGAAAATTCCTTTTGGATCTTCTTTGGGAACGGTAGTCATGGAGCGGGTTTTCGATATGGTGTGTTTATTGCTTATCACTGTTGCCGTAGTATTTTTCCGGCTCGAGATATTCGGGAATTTCCTCCATGTCCATTTATGGCAACCCTTTGCAGAACGCTTTGCCGGCGGAAACCACGCTGTTTTGTACGGCTTGGCTGGGGGCGTTGCGCTATTGGTTACCGCCGCAATTGTTTTCCGGAAAAAAATCGAACACCGCGCGCCGGTTGTCAAGCTGAAAAAAATATGGACAGGACTGTACGACGGGTTACGCGCCGGATTTCGGTTGCAGCAACGCAAAAAATTCCTGCTCTACACCGTACTGTTATGGGTTGCTTACTGGCTACAGGCTTTCACGGTGATAAAAGCGATGCCCGGAACGCAAGCCCTTGCCGGTATCGATGCGCTGTTCCTGATGGTTGTCGGCGGCTTGGGATGGGTCGCGCCGGTGCAGGGCGGTATGGGCGCTTATCATTTTTTTATTTCACTTACCTTATTTGCCATTTATGGCATTCCGCAAAACCATGGCGTAGTGTTCGCCACTATTTCCCACGAAACGCAAGCGGTGATGATGATTGGACTGGGTGTGGTTTCATGGGTGTCGGTCGCTGTCGGCAGGCGCAGGCGTTAATGGGCTGCCGAAAACAGGCGCCGCCGTTTTTTTCGTACAAGCCAGCGTTGCCACGCTCACTTTGCACCCCGCCGCTTTCTTCAACTGCAGGATACATGCTTCCATTGTTGCGCCGGTGGTCAGCACATCATCGACCAGCAGCACATGCCGGTTTGTTATTGCGGCGGCGTCCTGCAAGGCGAATGCGCCCGATACGTTTTCCCAGCGCTCCTGTCGGGATTTGCGCGTTTGCGTCCCGGTAAACCGCGTGCGTACAAGCGACGACGTGTTCACTTTCCATCCGGTTATTTGCGCAATACCTGCGGCTATCCGTTCGCTTTGGTTGTAGCCGCGGCGGCGTTGCCGCTTCGGATGCAACGGCACCGGGATAATAGTGTCTATACATTGGTAGAGCGGCGCATTTTTCAATTCCAAGCCCAACTGCCGCCCTAATTCCACGCCGATTTCCGGCATACCTTTGTATTTTAACTTGTGCAATAATTTACGGTAGCGGCTGCCTTTGCTGAAGAAAAACAGGGCGCACACATGTTCCACTGGCACAAGCCCCCAAAAGATTTGTTCTATAGGATTGCCCGGCTCTTTCCAGTAATTGGTGCGCGGTAAATGGTACAGGCACGATAAACAGCAAATATATTCCCTGCCGCTCAGTGCATTGCCGCAAACTGCGCAAAGGTTGGGATACAACAGCCCGAAAAAATACCGCAGGAAAGCCGTAAGTTTCATGACTGCAAAAATAATAATTTTCCGGCTAATGTACTAATTGTTTTAGTCGTAAGTCGCGGTAAGCACACTGGCGCGCCGGCACTAACCATTAACCTCTAACCATTATTTTCAACTTTCAACTAAACTGGCGCACCAGCATCATTCTCCACTTTCCATTCTCCATTCGCAAAGCGTCAGTACTAACCATTAACTATTAATAATTAACCATTAACAAAACTACGCAATATTTTTTATTAACTTTTTTTTAACAATGTATTGTTTTATTAAAAAACCTTCTTACCTTTGCAGTCACAATTTTGACTATACCAGTCAAAATTTCTATTAAATCTTTCATTATCAATTCTTGCCAAACTGGACTAAATTATTTGCTTTCGTAGTGTAATTTATTCGTTTATTATTGATTTTCCGGTTATTTCACCTTTCCGGTTAATTTTTTTTTTTGTAAAAAAACTACTTTTCATCCCCTTTTTCATCCGCTCTTATTCTTTCGCTAACTGTTGATATTGTTAAGTTTTTCTTATAGTTTGTGTCATTTTCTTTTTACACGTTTTTT
>JAIRLT010000190.1 GCA_031259225.1 Prevotellaceae bacterium | reverse complement strand
AAATAGCGCAGCCAGCGCACCGGCACTTCATGGCGGCAGGCGCACCGGTAGTCTTCCTGCAAACAGGCAATGAGGCGGTGCGAGCCGCCGGTCAAGGGTATCTGCAACCACCAGTAGCCGGCAACAGTGTCATGAAGGAAAGTGATGGATTGCCCGTTTTCGCCGGCGTCCACAATAATTTTTTCGATGTGCGCCGTGCTGTTGGGTATATGCCACCGGTGGCGAATGGCAATGCCTTCAAGCAGGTGCCACAAGGTCTGGGCGGCGGTTTGTGCCGTAAGGGTCGTGGATGCCATGGAGGGCAGGAAATGGAACAGCCGGAAACTTTGCAACCCGGGCGCGCGACCGCTGTAAGCGGCTAACTGGCACAGCTCTTCGGCATACAAGCCATTGGGCGACTGCCGGCAGGTTTCAGGAGCGTCGGGGGCGCGCAGGGCATTCAGGTCAAAGAACACATGGTGCGCTTCGCGGAGCAGCGGTTCGGCTTCGGCGGGACAGTCGCGGAATGCGCCGAGCCGCAGTGTTTCGTAGCCCTGCCCGTGCAGCCATTCGATATCCCCGGCGGCAGTGAGACAGCTCTGGAAGCCGATGACCGAAAAAATATCCAATTGCGGATGTTCCAGCACCGGACGGTATAATTCCACCGACCGCATGTTTGCCGACGGCGCCACTACGGCGGCAGAGAACGGTTGCCCGCCGGGCTGGAAAGGGGCATTGCCTACAATAACCGCCACAATATTGCGCTGCCGGCAATCGTCCACTACGTTTGCCACATCATTTTCCGCACATTCCACATGCAACACCGGCGCAGTATGCCGGTGAGCATACAGCGGCATGAGTGCATCGATAACCGGACTGTGCGACCCCGTTCCGATAATAGCTGCCTGCGCTTCCGGATACCCGACTCGCAAATGGCGGGCATCAACACAGTGGATGATTTGCTGGTATTGCATGATTTTGAATTTACAGATTTACGGATTTACAGATTTACAGATTTACAGATTTAGGCTGACGCCAAAATGATTTACAGATTTACAGATTTACGGATTTACAGATTGGGGCTGGTATTAGTGCGCTTGTCGCGACTTATGACTTATGACTTATGACTTACGACTTACGACTCATGACTTACGACTTACGACTTACCGCCTTTCGCTTCACGCCTTTCGTTCCCTGCTTTTTATCTTTTTGTGCGGCGATAATATCCAAACTTTCTTCCAGTGTCAGCTTTGCGGGGTCGGCGCCTTTTGGGATTTTGTAATTATTGCCGGCGTGTGCGATATAAGGTCCAAAGCGACCGTTGAGGATTTGTATATCTTCTTTTTCAAATACCCTGATTTGTTTTTCACGGGCTTTTTGGCGTTTTTCTTCAATCAGTTCGATAGCCCGTTCAACGGTTACGGTGTAGGGACTGTCTTCTTTTTTGAGGGACACAAATTCCGAGCCGATGCGGACATACGGTCCGAAACGCCCGATAGCCGCCGTAATGTCTTTATTTTCGTAGGAGCCGACGGTGCGTGGAAGCTCAAACAAGTTCAAGGCTTCTTCCAGCGTAATGGTTTCTATTAGCTGTCCTTTTTGCAGGGAGGCAAACTGCTTTTTTTCATCGTCGGCTTCGCCCAACTGCGCCAGCGGACCGTAGCGACCAATGCGGACGGACACGGTTTTGCCGGTTTTCGGGTCTTGCCCTAAAATCCGTTCGGCATTCATGATGCGCGATGTTTCCAGTGTCTCGGTAACGTTGGTATGGAACGGCTGGTAGAATTTGCCGATCATTTTATTCCATTGCAGTTTTCCCTCGGCGATTTCGTCAAATTCTTCTTCCACATTAGCGGTGAAACCGTAATCCACGATGTTTTGGAAATATTCATTCAGGAAATCGTTTACCAGCATCCCGATGTCGCTTGGGAAGAGCTTCGATTTTTCTGCGCCGGTGATTTCCACCAGTATTTTCTTCGCAAGGTTGTCCTTTTGCAACAGCCACTGGATATATTTACGTTCCACGCCCGGACGGTCTTCTTTGGTCACGTAGCCGCGATTGATAATCGTGGTAATGGTCGGCGCATACGTTGATGGTCGCCCGATGCCCAGTTCTTCCAGTCGTTTCACCAAACTTGCCTCGGTGTAGCGCGCCGGGCGCTGCGAGAAACGCTCGGTAGCCGTAATTTCCAACGCTTCCAACGATTGATTGTTTTTCAGCGGCGGCAACAGCCCGCTGCCGGATTGGTCTTCCGGTTCGTCATCGTTGGTTTCCATATATACTTTTAAAAACCCGTCGAACAAAATCACTTCACCACGCGCCTGAAAGGTTTGCGGGGCGGTGGAAACGCCGACAGTTATTTCCGTTTTTTCCAGTCGCGCTTCCGCCATTTGCGATGCAATAGCGCGTTTCCAAATCAGGTCGTACAATTTACGTTCCTGAGCGGAACCTTCAATGTCTGTCCGGTTCATGTAGGTCGGGCGGATGGCTTCGTGCGCTTCCTGTGCGCCTTTGGTTTTGGTGGCATACCGGCGGGTTTGGGAATAATCGCTCCCGAATAGCTGTTCGATGGCGCTTTTTGCGCTTTTCAACGCCATTTCCGAGAGGTTGGTTGAGTCGGTACGCATGTAGGTAATCCATCCGGCTTCATAGAGGCGTTGCGCGACGCTCATGGTTTGGCTGACGGAAAAACCGTGTTTGCGCGAGGCTTCCTGTTGCAGCGTGGAAGTCGTAAAGGGAGGCGCCGGCATTTTTTTCGCCGGTTTTTTTTCAATCGCCTGTACCGTATAGGCAGCCGTTTTGCATTTTTCTAAGAATTGCTGCGCCGTATTTTCGTCTTTGAATTTTTCGGAGAGTTCGGCTTTGAGCGTGAATTTTTTCCCATCCACCGGTTCAAAGAGTCCACTGACCTTGAAGGACGACGCCGTTTGGAAGTTCAGCGCTTCGCGTTCGCGTTCCACAATCAGGCGCACGGCAACGGATTGCACGCGCCCCGCCGACAAGCCTTCTTTCACTTTCCGCCACAACACCGGCGATACTTCAAAACCCACCAGCCGGTCGAGTACGCGGCGCGCTTGTTGTGCATTCACCAAGTTCATGTCCACCGTACGCGGGTTTTGAATGGCATGGAGAATAGCGTCCTTGGTGATTTCGTGGAATACGATGCGTTTGGTTTTTTCCGGGTCTAATTTCAATGTTTCTATCAAGTGCCATGCAATGGCTTCTCCTTCGCGGTCTTCATCGGAAGCGAGCCAAACGGTTTTCGCCTGTTTGGCTAATTTTTTCAATTCGGCTACTACCTTTAATTTATCTTCCGATACCACGTAGTCGGGTTCAAAATTATTCTTTATGTCAATACCGAATTGTTTATTCTTTGACAGGTCGCGAATATGTCCGAAGCTTGATTTTACTAAGAAATCTTTCCCTAAAAATTTCTCAATCGTTTTGGCTTTTGCCGGCGACTCTACGATAACTAAATTTTCCTGCATAATTTCAATTTTAAAGATTTCACGATTTCAATTTGTTTTCATTATATTTTTTACAAAGTAAGTGATAAAATAAGGTATATTCCAAATTTTTTATGTTATTTTGTATTTGAAAAGGTCTGAAAGACGTTCGCTTTTCATGCAGCAATAAACTGATAAGTAATTTCTTATATATAAATATAGCGATGGCAAAAAAAAATAAATCCAAAGGAACAAGTAAAAACCGTCGGGGACGGAAAATTTTCCGGTGGTTTTGGGGTATAGTGTTTGCCGGAATAGCCGGTGTAGCTGCCCTGTTTATGACAGTTGGCTGGTTGGGACATATTCCTTCGTTCGAAGAGTTGGAAAACCCGGACAGTAATTTGGCTACCGAAATTATTTCGTCCGACGGGGTGGTATTGGCGACTTTTCACATCGAGAACCGCTCTTTTGTGTCGTACGACGAACTTTCCCCCTACTTGATAGACGCGTTAGTCGCTACGGAAGACAAGCGTTTTTACAGTCATGCGGGCATTGATTTTTTCAGCATGGGACGCGTAGCGGTGAAAACCCTGCTGTTTCGCGATAAAAGTTCCGGCGGCGGCAGCACCATCTCGCAACAGTTGGCATTGAATTTATTTTCGCAACGTGAGCAGAACAAAGTGAAACGTGTCTGGCAAAAATTGGAAGAATGGGTTACCGCCGTGAAAATTGAGCGGAACTATACCAAAGAAGAAATTATTGCGATGTATTTCAATACGGTTTTTTACGGCAGCAATGCTTATGGCATCCAGTCGGCGGCTTCCACTTTCTTCGGTAAGCATCCGTCGCAACTGAATTTGGAGGAAGCGGCGATGCTGGTGGGCGTAGTCAATGCGCCGTCGAGGTACAGCCCGGTGCGTAATCCCGCCCGTGCCTTAACGCGCCGTAACCATGTGATTGCGCAAATGGTGAAATGCGGCTACCTGCCGGAGGCGGAAGGCGATTCGCTGAAAGGATTGCCGGTAACACTGAGCTTCCAGCCGCAAGACCACTTGTCGGGACAGGCGCCTTACTTCCGTGATATGTTGCGGCGCACTATGAATATGCAGAAGCCTGTGCGCAGCCGTTACGGGAAACGCCTGCTTGATTACAGGAATGACTCTGTGTCGTGGGCGACCGACCCGCTGTACGGGTGGCTCAACAAGAACTTTAAACCCGACGGCAGCCGCTACGATCTTGACCGCGACGGATTGAAAATTTATACCACTGTCAATTCACGCATGCAGCGGTATGCCGAAGAAGCTATCACCATGCACTTGCGCTATGACTTGCAACCGGCGTTCAATGCCGAATTAAAGTACCGGCGGAATTTCCCGTTCTCTAACGACCTTACACGGGAGCGTGCGCAGCAGATAATCCGGCAAGGGATGCTGACCAGCGACCGTTACCGTGCGATGAAAGCAGAAGGCTTCACCGAAAAGGACATCGAAACATCTTTCAAAGAACCCGTGCCGATGAAAATCTTTTCGTGGCAGCGGGGCGCTATTGACACCGTGATGACGCCGCACGATTCCATTTTATACTATAAGTCACTGCTGCGCGTGGCGTTCATGGCGGTAGAGCCGCAAACCGGTTTTGTCCGCGCCTATGTAGGCGGTCCCGATTACCGCTA
>JAIRLT010000173.1 GCA_031259225.1 Prevotellaceae bacterium | reverse complement strand
TAATAGCTCAATATTTGATTTTAAACAATATGCAAATAGCATTACGACTAATAATAATTTGCTAGAAAAATTACGTGATGACTTTACATATAATAATTTATTATTCATCGGTTGTAGATATACATTTATAAAATAATTTTATATGTTACTTTCCGTCATCATCCCCTGCTACAACGAAGAAGCCGTGATTGCCGAAACGCACCGGCAGCTTACCGAAGTAATGAAAAAACTTTCCCACGGATACGAATTGATTTTTGTAAACGACGGCAGCAATGACCATACTTTTGAAGCGTTATCGGATATTGCTGCACAGGATAAAAGTGTGAAAATACTTCACTTCTCGCGGAATTTCGGACATCAGTGCGCTGTATCAGCCGGCTTGCGCCATTGTGCGGGCGATGCGGCGGTGATTATAGACGCCGATTTGCAAGACCCGCCGGTTGTGATTTTAGAGATGCTCGATATCATGAAAGCAGAACAAGCCAACGTCGTATATGGTGTGCGGAAGCACCGCAAAGGAGAAAGCTGGTTTAAATTATTAACCGCAAAAATATTTTACCGGTTGTTAAATTACCTCTCGGATGTGAAATTCCCGGTGGACACCGGCGACTTCCGGTTGATGGACAGGAAAATCATCAACGAATTTAATGCATTGAAAGAAAAAAACAAATACATCCGCGGATTGATAAGCTGGATGGGATTTAAACAAACGCCCTGCTACTATGAGCGGGAGGAACGCTTTGCGGGGGAAACTAAATATCCGCTGCGAAAAATGCTTAAATTTGCCATGATAGGCTTGTTTTATTTTTCCAAAAAACCGCTCAAAGTGGCGACGTCCTTAGGTTTTATCTGTGTAGTCTTTGGGTTGGCATTTGTGCTGTGGATGATCATAAACCGTTTTATCTTAGGCGGAGCTACCGTTCAGGGATGGATATCGACCATTGCCATTGTGGTGTTTTTCGGGGGCGTGCAACTATTGACTATCGGCGTATTGGGGCAATACATCGGCAACATCTTTGACGAATCGAAAGACCGTCCCGAATATATCGTATCCGAGAAAATCAATTTTAATTAACAGGAGGGAAGCAGTGGGAAGCGCTGGCGCACCAGCCCAATTCATAATTTTTAATTCGCCCCGGCGTTAGCCTAAATCGGTAAATCTTCTTTTATTTTTCAAAATCTTTTGGGATTATGTCCAGGTTTTTTAGCAGCTTCCATTCGCCGCGATTGAATTGCAAGCCGTCAAATTCGCCGGAGGGAACGCGGCGGGGAAATCCGCCAAGTGATACGGTTTCAAGACGTTGGAAGACAATTATTTTTTTGCGTGGTAAATAGGACAGGTAAAATGGCGTGTCGGCGCTGTATTCCAGCAGTACCCGGCTGGCTTTCCATCGCCCGTTATCGAAAAGGGGCGCGCCGAACGACGGAATGCCCTGTTCGTCGAAAGTAAGTACGTCCAACAATTTGCGGTGCGTGGCGTCGGAATGGAAATCATAGCCCAGTAAGGTATAATATACGCGGTCGCCGGTTTTATTTTGCAGCAGGTCGTAATACAGCGCGCCAAACCAGTCGCCGTTATTCAGCGTGATTGTTTCCGGTCGTCCGGCGAGGGAAGCTTTCACATCGTTCAGCACGGTGGTTCGAACCGTGTTATGGATGCGGTACTGTACGATGCCAAAGTAACGGTGCTGCGTGGCGGTGAGGGGCAGGTTCCATGTAAATATGCGTACTTTCTTGTCCGGCGAAACCAACATACCGAGGTACGGGATGCTATCGAACACGTTGTCCGGAAGCGCTTCGCGGCGGAGCGCTTCTTCAAAGCCAGCGGCGAAAACAGCCATGGCGGCGGTTTTCCGGACACTGTCGGTCTCGGCAGCAGCCTGCCGCATCAGCGCCGGAAGATTAGCCGTGCGTTCTTCAAGTACCTGCGCTTGCACAACAAAACTTCCGCACAGCCACCCGGTAATAAGGTAAAGGTATTTCATCATGACTGTAACCGGCTAATATTTGTCCAAGATTTCTATTAAAACAGCGCAAATTTTGCGGATTTCCTCTTCCGTAATAATTAGCGGCGGCGCTATCCGGAAAGCCGTAGGGCAAAATAAAAACCATTCCGTAATAATGCCCTCGTTCCACAGTCCGGATACAACCCGTTGCAGGCGTTGTGCATCGCCCAGTTCTACGGCAAGCATCAAGCCTTCGCCGCGAATTTCCTTGATGGTTTCGTGTACCAGTAAGCGGCGGAAGAGAGCGGCTTTTTCCGCCACTGCCGCCGGCAGGTTTTCATCCCGCAATACGTTCAATGCCGCCAGCGCCGCCGCACACGACACCGGATGCCCACCGAAGGTGGTAATATGCCCCAGCGCCGGGCGGCTTTGCAGCGCTGCCATTATTTCGCGCGGCGCGACAAATGCGCCGAGTGGCATCCCGCCACCCATGGCTTTTGCCAAAGTCATGATGTCGGGCGTCACGCCATAGTGCGTTGCCGCAAACCACGACCCGGTACGCCCGAAGCCGGTTTGCACTTCGTCGAAAACCAGCAGTGCGCCGGTTTGGTTGCATCGTTCCCGCAAGGCTTGCAAGTAGCCGGCTTGCGGCGTAACCACCCCTGCTTCGCCCTGCACCGGTTCGATTAACACAGCAGCAGTGCGGTGGGTAATATGCCGTAAATCGTCGAAAGAATTAAACGTCCCTTGCCGCACATCGGGCAGCAAAGGGCGGAAAGCATTGCGAAATAATTCGTCCCCGATAACGCTTAAAACGCCTTGCGTGCTGCCGTGGTAGGCATTTTTGAAAGCGACGGTTTCCGTTCGCCCGGTATAGCGTTTGGCTAATTTTAGCGCGCCCTCGTTGGCTTCGCTGCCGGAATTGACAAAATAAACGCAATCGAGCGGCGGCGGCAGGATGCTTGCCAGGGCTTGTGCATACGCCGTTTGCGGCGACTGGATATATTCGCCGTACACCATCAGGTGCATGTACCGCGCCGCTTGTTCCCGCACCGCCGCTACCACTTCCGGATGGCAATGCCCCACATTACTCACCGCCACGCCGGCAATTAGATCAATATACCGTTTACCATTCGTATCGTAGATATAGATGCCCTCTGCGTGCCCGGCTTCCAGCCCCATAGGCGCAGGCGATGTTTGCGCTACATGTTGCAAAAAAAGTTGCCGCCGGCTAATCGTATTGCTCATTGGTCATGATTGCTGTTTTAGTTTAACAAAAATACGCAAAATATTTTTTAGTGCAACGCAAAATAAAAAGCCTTCCCGCAATGTGCGGAAAGGCTCTACACAAGGCGAAACCGCCGTTATGCCACTAATTTATTCACGTAAAGGGTTAAACTGCTTTTGAGATTTGCCGCCTTATTTTTATGAATAACATTTATCTTCGCCAACTTGTCCAACATAGACGAAACCTTTGGGAGCAACGCTATGGCTGCCGCCTTATCGGTAGTATTACGCAATGCTTTTATGGCATTACGGGTTGTGCGGGCATAATACTTGTTATGCACTCTGCGTTTTTCGCTTTGGCGGTAACGTTTTTCAGCGGATTTATGATTTGCCATATTCGTAAATTTTATATTATTTTGTCTATTACCTTTTACTTTCAGCCTTTCGTCCGGCTTTTTGTAGTCCGTAGGGGATTCGAACCCCTATGGCAAGAATGAAAATCTTGAATCCTAACCCTTAGATGAACGGACCATTTTTGTTTTTGGGCTGCAAAGATAACACCTATTTTTAGATTGTGCAAATTTTTTTGATTTACGATCAGGGCAAACGCACGAAAATTAAGTAATCAAATTTTTAGGATAAATGCAGTTTTCTTCCTGCACTGTGCGGGATACTTTCCGCACGTGCGGTTTTCTTCCTGCACCGTGCGGGACGGAAACCAACACGTGGGTTTTGTTCCCCCGGCGTGTAGGAAAGGGCAAATGCACAAAAACTAAGTAATCAAAGACCGGATACCCGGTCAGGTATGGAGCCATAGGTACAGGTGCTACCACTGCCGGCTACCATCCATTTTAGTCACATTAGCACATTCGCTGCCCTGCCTACCGGAACAGTACCACCAAGAGAAAATGCAGCCACCACGCGCCGTTTTCATACACCGTTACCTTGATTAAAAATACCTGTATTTGCAGCCACTTTAATTTTATTTTCATGATTTTATATTTTTTTGTACTTTTGTGCTTCGTTAAAATAAACAGGCGCCTCCAACACCAAAAACATGAGGACTTGCCCCTGCCTAAGGCGTTTCGGCGCCTGAACCGGACGGTAGTTTTGTAAAGTTAGCCTACCGGACGGAGAACAGGGGCTTTTTTATTTTCCCCTGTTTTACCTATGTCGAGAACATTTTTATTATTTCATGGTTGCACGCTGAAACCCTAACGGGAACAAGGCGCAACGAAGGTTAGCGGTTGGTGGAAACGCACTATTAGCGGCTATGTTAATGGTTCATCTTTCTATGATATTTTTCATTATTTACAGCATGTGCAACATATCTTTGATCCACCACCGTCACCGTCGCAGGGCTCCGATTTGGAGTACGTTTGCCCGTTGCTCGTGCAATAATTGCGGCATACTGCCTCATGTTGATCATGCGGACCGTAAAAGCGGACAGTGCCGCAGTTTGGTTCTGTCGAGCATCCGCTTGTACACGAAGTGTTCGTATAGGTTCCGTAAGTTGTGTTTATAACAGTTCCGCAAGCATCTCTCAGTTGAACGTAAGCGGTATTACAGTTGCCGGTGCAATTGCCGTCATTGGTGGTATAATTGGGCGTTTTGCAACTGGTATTGGAATAGGTGCTGTATTGTGCATTCAGTACATTTCCACAAGCATCCCGCAGTCGAACATAAGCTGTATTGCAGTTGCCGGTACAATTTCCGTCGTTTGTTGTATAATTTGGTGTTGTGCAACTGGAGTTCGTATAAGTGCTATACTTGGCATTTACCACTTCGCCGCATTGGTTTCGTAATTGTACATAAGCGGTATTGCACGATCCTGTACATGTGCCGTCGTTAGTTGTATAATTTCCGTCGGTTTTACACGTGCCGCTGCAATTGGTTGTGCCGGTAACGCAACAGTTCAACACTCCCGCCGCTTCGCCGTTCTTACCGCACCACACGCCCGGGCAGCCGGTGGCGTCGGTGAGTGCGGTTATCTCACTGCCGGAATAAGTGTTCGCAGTCCATTCTATCGTACCGTTGATAATAAACGGCGGCGAGCCTTTCAAGTCATAGCCGCCGCTGCTATTATCCTTTGCATTGGGCGGGAAGTCGCTGCCGTAAACGCACCAGTTGAATTTGCCGGCGGCGTTGTCCAATGTAGCAGTTAC
>JAIRLT010000172.1 GCA_031259225.1 Prevotellaceae bacterium | reverse complement strand
GAACGGCAGAAACAGGGGCTATATTTTTTTTCCCCTGTTTTACCTATTTCGAGAACATTTTTATTATTTCATGGTTGCACGATGAAACCCTAACGGGAACAAGGTACAACGAAGGTGGCGTTTGTTAAAAACGCTATTGATTTAATCAAATATTTTCACGAACGAAAGTAAAAATCCTGCTTCTTAACCATTTTGCGCCTTGTTCCCCTTACGGTTTCATCGTGCAACCATGAAATAATAAAAATGTTCTCGAAATAGGTAAAACAGGGGAAAAAAAATATATCCCCTGTTTCTGCCGTTCAATAATATACATTAAAAGCATATTGAACGGTTAAGGTGCCGTGGCACCCGAAAAGGAGCTATAATATAGCTTCGGTGTCAAGGCACCTTTTTATATTAAAGCGAAGACAAAAGTACGAAAAATTATAAAACCATGAAAATAAAATTAAAATGGCTGCAAATACAGGTGTTTTTAATCAAGGTCACGGCGTATGAAAACGGCGCATGGTGGCTGCATTTTATCTTGGTGGTCGTGTTCCGGTAGGCAGGGCAGTTAATGTGCTAATGTGACTAATGTGCTAATGTGACTAATTGGCTGGCGCGCCTGAGGAGTTAAGAACTAAGAGTTAAGAACTAAGAGTTAGGCTGGCGCGCCAGCTAATTCTCCACTCTCCACTCTCCATTCTCCACTCGCGAAGCGAAGCGCCAGCCATTTTCCATTTTCCACTTTCCACTTTCAATTTTCAACTTTCCCGTCATTCCAACCGGAGTGCGCGAAGGACGAACGCACGAAGCGAAAGCCCCCTAACCTCAAAGGGGGAACAAGGAATTTATTTTTGGGAATTACGCGGATTTAGGCGGATTATGCAGAATACGGCACTTTTCAAATTTATGCATCAAGAACTGCGTGCTTGCCGTTCTCTTCGCCCGCCAATGTTTCGTCGCCGGGTTTGGCTTTTCGGGTAGCAAAGAACTTCCGCTGGAAAAGCAGCAAATAGAAAATGCCGGTAGTAATTGCCGTGTCGGCAATATTGAAAATGGGACGGAAAAATAAAGGGTCGCCCGCCGCGTCTTTAATAATGGGAAAGTACAGCATATCTACCACCTTCCCATGCAGGAACGAAGCATAGCCGCCGTTTTCCGGCAGGAATGCCGCTATTTGCCCGTAAGAATGGTCAAACAGCAAGCCGTAAAATAAACTGTCAATGATATTACCCGCCGCGCCGGCGAGGATGAGCGATAAGCCAACCATTACGCCGCGCGGCGTTGCCTGCCTGCGGCTTAATTTAACCAAATAAAAACCGATACAGATGACTAAAACAACGCGGAATACACTTAACAGCAATTTCCCCCAATCGCCCCCGAAGGTCATGCCGAAAGCCATGCCGGGATTTTCGGTAAAGTGAATAATAAACCAGTCGCCGAATACGGCAAATTCCCGGTTCAGCATCATGTGTGTTTTTATCCAGATTTTTACTGCCTGGTCAATAACGAGGACTGCACCAATAATGATAGCAGCCATTTTTCCGGGGGACACCCTCATGGAATGTAGCGGTTTTATGGTATGCAATGCTTATCTTCCTTTAGCTTCAATGCTCAATGTCGCGTGCGGCACGGAAAGCAGGCGTTCTTTCGGGATGAGTTTTCCGGTTTCGCGGCAAATCCCATACGTTTTATTTTCAATACGGATTAAAGCGGCTTCCAACGAACGTATGAATTTCTGTTGGCGCAGCGCCAGTTGCCCGGCTTCTTCTTTCGATAATGCCGATGCGCCTTCTTCCAATACATTAAATGTCGGCGCGGTATCTTCGGTGTCATTGCCGCCTGTATTGTTTACGCTGGATACCAGTTGTTCAAAATCGCGTTTGGATTTTTCCAGCTTTCCAAGAATTAATTTTTTAAATTCTTGCAATTCCTTATCGCTGTAACGAAGTTTTTCTTTCAGGTAGTTTTTTTTTGCCATAATCTGTTTCTCCTAAAATTTAAGTTTGCGAAGATAGTTTTTTTTTATGAATATTGCAACCTTTCTTTATCCGGCGCTACATTTTTCTACTTTTATTTTCACGCAGATGTCTTCCACATCCACTGCCACGCCGTCCGGACAGCCGGGCACAAGGCGGATAGCGGTGGCGAGGGTTTGCGTAGCAATCAAGTCACGGAAGTCCTCCACCGCGCCGGCGATGCCGGGTTGCTGTTCGATAGCAATATCAATTTTATCCACCACGTCGAACCCGCTTTCCTTGCGCAGGTTCTGGATGCGGTTGATGAGTTCGCGGGCAATGCCTTCGCGGCGGAGCGCTTCGGTAACCGTTATGTCCAACGCCACGGTGAGCGCGCCTTCCGACGCTACCAGCCAGCCGGGCAAATCTTCCGAAATGATTTCCACGTCTTCTTTCTGTAGCGACACTTCGCCCGACGGCAATGCAAACGTATAAACGGCGGCGCGTTCCACGCTGCTGATTTGCGCTTGCGTAAAAGCGGCTATGGCAGCAGCGATTTCTTTCATCCGGCTGCCGTATTTTTTACCCAGTGTTTTGAAATTGGGTTTTATTTTTTTCACGATAACGCCGGTAGCATCCGTCAGGAACGCGAGTTCTTTCACGTTCACTTCGGTTAGCACAAGCTGTTTTACCGCTTCCAGTTGTTCCCGCATGGCAGCGTCAAGCGCCGGAATTATTATCTTTGAAAGCGGCTGCCGCACTTTGATATTCACCTTGCGGCGCAATGCCAGCGTCATCGACGACGCGCGCTGCGCAAGTTCCATCTGCTTTTCAAGGGTGGTGTCAATCAACGACGCATTACACTCCGGAAATAACGTGTGATGCACCGACACTGCGGCATGCCGCCCGGTAACGGTGTTGAGGTCGCAGAACAGGCGTTCCATAAAGAACGGCGCTATTGGCGCAGCCAGTTGCGACACGGTTTCCATGCAAGCATATAATGTCTGGTAAGCCGCCAGTTTATCGGCAGTCATCCCGCCACCCCAGAAACGCTTTCGGTTAAGGCGCACATACCAATTGCTGAGGTGGTCGCACACAAAGTCCTGTATCTTGCGACCGGCAAGGGTTACATCATAATCTTCATACGCGGCGTCCACGTCTTTTACCAGTGTATGGAGCAGTGAAATAATCCACCGGTCAATTTCGGGGCGTTCCGCTATGGGCGTTTCCGGCTCCGTGCCGGTGTAGTTATCGACGTTGGCGTACAAGGCGAAGAAAGAATAGGTATTGTAGAGCGTGCCGAAAAATTTACGGCGCACTTCGTCCACGCCTTCGAGGTCGAATTTCAGGTTATCCCACGGCGCGGCGTTGGTCAGCATGTACCAGCGCAGGGCGTCTGAGCCATATTGGTCAATGGTAGCAAAGGGATCAACGCTATTGCCCAACCGTTTCGACATTTTGTTCCCGTTTTTGTCGAGTACCAGCCCGTTGGAAATCACATTCCGGAACGCCACCGATCCTTTGACCATGGCGCTAATGGCATGCAGCGTGAAAAACCATCCGCGCGTCTGGTCAACGCCTTCCGAAATAAAATCGGCGGGATAGGCAGTGCCGTTGTCCACCGGCAAGGCATTTTCAAAAGGATAATGCACCTGTGCAAAAGGCATGGCGCCGGAATCGAACCATACGTCAATGAGGTCGGTTTCGCGCTTCATCGGCTGACCGCCGGGAGACACAAGGATAATGTTATCCACAAACGGGCGATGCAAGTCGATGTGCGCATAATTGTCGCCGGAACAGTCGCCCGGCTTGAACGCCGCCAGCGGGTTCGACGGCATATAGCCGGCAGCAACGGACTTTTCTATTTCCGCAAAAAGTTCTGCGACGGAACCGATACATATTTCTTCGCTGCCGTCACCGGTACGCCAGACGGGCAGGGGCGTTCCCCAGTAGCGACTGCGTGAAAGGTTCCAGTCTTGTAGGTTTTCCAACCATTTGCCGAAGCGTCCCGTGCCGGTAGATAACGGTTTCCAGTTAATCGTATTATTCAACGCTATCATTTTCTCGCGGCAGGCGGTGGTTTTAACGAACCAGCTATCTAACGGGTAATACAGCACCGGCTTGTCCGTCCGCCAACAATGCGGATACGAGTGCACATATTTTTCGATTTTGAATGCGCTGCCGGATTGCTTCAACAGCACGCACAAATCCACATCCAGTGTCGGGTCGGCAGGAGTGAGGCGCGGGTCGTATTCATTTTTCACATACCGTCCCGCCCATTCCCTGTACAGCGTCCCGTTCATATTATGCTTCACAAAATCGCCGTCAAGTTCGTCGAGCAGGTAAAATTTCCCGGTCATATCCACCATGGGGCGTTTATTCCCGTTTTTGTCTATCAGCAGCAGCGGCGGGATGTTGTGCTGTCGGGCGGCGCGGTCGTCATCGGCGCCGAAAGTAGGAGCGATATGCACGATGCCGGTGCCGTCGCCAGTAGTAACGAAGTCGCCCGTGATGACGCGGAACGCCGCCCCGTCCGGACGAACCCAGGGGAAAAGTTGTTCGTATTCCACGCCCGCCAAATCGGCGCCGCAACATTCGGATACCACCCGATACGGAATATTTTTATCCCCCGTTCGGTATTCTTCCAACGGTCGCCCGGCATTGGCAGGATGAAAGTACGCAGGCAACAAATCCTTTGCCAGCGCCACCGTCACAGGCGCGCCGGTATAGGGATTAAACGTCTGCACGAATACATAACGAATAGCTGCGCCGACCGCCAGCGCCGTATTCGACGGCAACGTCCACGGCGTGGTTGTCCATGCGAGCAGGAACGTATCGCCCCATGCCGGCAGCGCAGCGTGGGCAGGCAGCTTTTTTACCTTGAATTGCGCCACGCATGCCGTATCTTTCACATCGCGGTAGCAGCCGGGCTGGTTCAGTTCGTGCGTACTTAGCCCCGTGCCCGCCGCCGGCGAATACGGCTGGATCGTATAGCCCTTATATAACAGTTGCCGCTCGTAGAGTTGTTTTAACAGGTACCACAACGATTCGATATAGCGGTTATCGCACGTAACGTACGGCTGCTGCATGTCCACCCAGTAGCCCATGCGCCGCGTGAGGTCTTCCCATTCCTTGGTATATTTCATCACTTCCTTGCGGCACGTGGCGTTATACTCTTCGACTGAAATTTTTTTCCCGATATCGTCTTTCGTGATGCCCAACATTTTTTCTACGGCAAGTTCCACCGGCAGCCCGTGCGTATCCCAGCCCGCCTTGCGATTAACCAAAAAACCTTTTTGCGTTTTATAACGGCAAAACACGTCCTTGATAGCGCGTGCCATCACGTGGTGAATGCCCGGCATGCCATTTGCCGACGGCGGTCCTTCATAAAAAATAAACGCCGGGCAGTCTTTGCGCAGTTGCAGCGACTGTTCAAACGTATGTTCCTTTTCCCACCGCTCCAACACTTCGCGGTTGATAGCGGCAAGGTCTAAATGCTTATACTCATTAAATTTTCGGCTCATGCTTTCCTGTGTAGAAAAATGTTTGCAAAGATAAAGAAAATTTACAGAACGAACGGGGCATAAGTTTTACTAATAAATGCAAAAAAAAATTTGCAGATAAAAAATACTTCACTATATTTGCAGCATCATAAAGTTCATTAAAATATTGAAAAGGCATATTGTGAAATATACCGGCTTTCATTCCAGTTAAAAAATTTAGACACTTTTACAATAAAGAATGAGGCTCAACTCCATTAGAAACGTGGATTTTTGCTTATTTTATTGTGGGTCGTCTAAAACCTTTTAACTGATAGGCAAAGTTCACGTTTCGGTTTTAAATTTTCTTGACCCAAAAGAGGGAATAGAAAAAGAACACATTCCATCTACATCCGAAACTTGAAACTATATAAATTGGCAGCGAATAAAAAATCGTAGCGAGGGGTTGTTTTAAAAAGTGTTTGTGTTTGTTAAATTATTACAAAACAATCCCCACGCTGCGAAAAATAAATACAGAATATAGATTTAGAGAACATAGACAATAGACGTTAAAAACTTTAATAAATAATATTTAATATCATGAAAAAAATTTTCTTTCTTTTTGCAATGCTTGCAAGCGTTGCAATAAACGCACAGCGCACCACTCCGGTAACTGTTACAAATACCAATGTGGACAATTTAACAAAAACTGTAACATTTGATTTGTCGTGGAAAGGCAGGGACGCTACTCACCGTGACGAAGTATGGGTGTTTGTAGATATTCAACTTGTCACCGGTGCAAATACATCAGGCAGTTGGTCGCCTGCCACGCTTGTGCCAAACGCCACTACGGTTATTGCGCGTAGCGGCAATCAATACTCATCGCTTACATATACGGTCGTGAACGGCAATACGCGCGGCATATGGGTGAAAGGGACTGCTGCTAACACTTCCAGCTCTTTTGCTGCAACAGTGAAATTAACATTAGGCAGTGCAACGCCCGCTCTATTCAATGCTTGCGTGTATATAACCGATTACCCGCCCAATGCCACCTCTTATACAAGTGGAACCTATACTTTAAAAGGTACGCAACAATTTATTATCAATGGAGCAACGATAAGCAACGATAAGTTTGCCGGAGTGATAAATACAATGACTGACCCAACAGGTTGTCCGGGTGGCGTAGGACGAGATGT
>JAIRLT010000145.1 GCA_031259225.1 Prevotellaceae bacterium | reverse complement strand
CCGTAAATTTCAAAATTTAAAGATTTCAAAATTCAAAAATTTAACGGTGCAAGAAAGAACTGCCGGTACAGAAATGTACCGGCGGTTTTTTCTTGAATTAAGAATTGGGAATTAAGAATTAGGAATTAGCTGGCGCAGGTTAATGTGCTAATTTGTCTAATTGTTTAATGTGACTAATTAGCTGACGCGCCAGCCGACTTACGACTTACGACTTATGACTTACGACTAAAAACTGGGTGCAACAAAGAACTGCCGGTAAGGAAACTTACCGGCGGTTTTTTTTGAAATCTTTGAATTTTTAAATCTTTAAATCCTCCATATGCCGGGTTTTCCTCTTTCTTCTTCGCCGTTCGCCATTTGCCATTTTGATAATTGCGGAAAATGTAGTATATTTACCCCGCAAATTAGGTTATGAACGTAGAATATTTTTTATTAGTGGTGGCGGTATTGCTCTTCCTGAGCATAATAGCCGGGAAAACCGGTTACAGGTTCGGCGTGCCGGTATTGTTGCTGTTCCTGCTGATAGGCATGCTTGCCGGTTCGGACGGGTTCGACATTATCCGCCTTGATAATTTCCATGTTGCACAAAATATCGGCGTTATTGCGCTTATCTGTATCCTGTTTTCCGGCGGTATCGATACAAAGTACCGTGAAATCCGCCCGGTGGCGCGGCAGGGGATTGTGTTGGCGACACTGGGCGTCCTGCTGACGGCGTTAATCACCGGCACGTTCATCTATTACCTGACGAACTGGTTTTTCCCTTCCGTGACCTTGACTTTTCTGGAAGCGTTGTTGCTCGCGTCCGTGATGTCTTCGACCGATTCGGCGTCGGTGTTTGCCATCCTGCGGTCGAGGGGATTGCTGTTGCGGCATCGCCTGCGCCCGCTGCTGGAGTTGGAAAGCGGCAGTAATGACCCTATGGCGTATATGCTTACCATTAGCCTGATTTCGATTATCCGGCAAGTACAGGCTACGGTGGAAACGGCGGTAGCATGGGGCGATATTGCCTGGCTGTTTGTCGCGCAGGTAATCATCGGCGCAGCGCTTGGGTTTGTGTTGGGAAAGCTGGCGGTGCGGGTCATCAATAAAATCAATATCGACAACGATGCGCTCTATCCGATATTGTTATTGACCTGCATGCTTTTTGTGTTTTCCGCCACCTATTTTTTGAAAGGCAACGGCTATCTTGCCGTATATATTGCCGGGCTGGTGATGGGCAACAGCAAGTTCGTACACAAACGTACTACCCTGAAATTTTTTGACGGGCTGGCATGGCTGTTCCAGATTGTGATGTTCCTTACTTTGGGATTATTGGTCAATCCGTCGGAACTGTTGCCTATTGCGGGTATCGGGATATTGGTCGGTATCTTTATGATTATCTTCTCGCGTCCGGCGGCGGTGCTTATCAGCCTGCTGCCGTTCCGCAAAATGACGTTCAACGACCGGGTGTATATATCATGGATAGGCTTGCGCGGCGCAGTGCCTATTATTTTTGCCACCTATCCGATGATTGCGGAAATCCCGCATGCGCGCACCATGTTTAACATTGTATTTTTTATCACCATCCTTTCACTGATGGTGCAAGGCACCAGCGTGTCGTGGTTTGCCCGCTTGCTGGGTCTGGCGCGACCTTTTCGCCCGGACCGGAAACCGGATGATTTTGCAATGGATTTTACGGACGACATTAAATCGTCAATGATGCAGATTACCGTTACCGACGTTATGTTGCAGGACGGGCACAAGCTGCTGAACCTGCCGCTGCACGACAAGGCGCTGGTCGTAATGGTGAAGCGTGATGATAATTATTTTATCCCGAAAGGGAATACGGAACTTAAAGTAAACGACAAACTGCTGCTCATTTGCGAAGATGATAAAGTATTACAGGAAACTTCCGCCATGTTTGGGCTGGAAACGGCAACGAGGGTGGAAATTGAAGAAGAAGATTGAACGATATTAATATGGTCGGGGAAAAAATAAAAGAAGCATGGATGGTCATCGTGAACCCCAAAGCCGGCAGCGGCAGGGGGCTTACGGATTGGCCCATTATTTCCAACCAGATGAACCGGAACGGGATTGATTTCAGTTGCGTGTTCACCGAACATAAATACCATGCGGTAGAACTGGCGGTGAAAGCCGTCAATGACGGTTACCGCAAACTTGTGGCTATCGGTGGCGACGGGACTATCAATGAAATTGTAAACGGTTTGTTCATCCAGCAGAAAGTAGCGCCGTCCGGCGTGTCGCTGGCAGTGATCCCCGCCGGCACAGGCAATGACTGGCTGCGCATGTTCGGTATCCCCGACACTTATTCCAAAGCGGTGCAGTCAATAGTGAACCACCGTACTATCTTGCAGGACGTGGGCTTGATTACTTTCTACGAAACGCGCATCAAACATCAACGCTACATGGCAAACGTGGCAGGCTTGGGCTTCGACGCGATGGTCAATCGGCTGTTTAACCGCCTGAAAGACGAAGGGCGCTACAGCAAAAACATGTACCTGCGGGGGACGTTCCGCACGTTGCTCTCGTACCATTCCAAGCAATTCACCGTCACGGTGGACGATCAACTGCTGTTCAAAGGCAGCGTATTTTCGGCGGCGGTTGGCATCGGCAAATACAATGGCGGCGGGATGAACCAAATGCCCAATGCCGTCGTTGATGACGGACTGTTTGATATTACCATCGTAAAACAGATGAACCCCCTGAAAATACTTTACCATTTCCGGAAATTGTATAACGGGAAAATCTACCGTATCCCGAAAGTCCTTGCCCGGCAGGGGAAACGGGTAGTCATTGACAGCCTCCCCGAAAGCCCCGTCGAAATTGACGGCGAAGCCATGGGCTACTCGCCTTTTACCTTTGAGCTAATTCCGAAAAGCATCAAAGTCGTCGTCGGGGCAGACTACGCTAACACCGCTAATTAGTGGTTAATGGTTAGTGGTTAGTGCTGACGCAGGCTAATGTGATTAATGTGCTAATGTGACTAATTGGGCTGGGGCGTTAGCCTAAATCTGTAAACCTGTAAATCCGTAAATTGTTCCCAGTGCGCCCCCCTCTCTTGGAAGGGGCTGGGAGGAGGTGTTCCACTTTGTCACTTTACAGGCGTGGGTGCCGGTGTGGGCATTGCCGGCGGGTGCTTGGTGATATACATGCCCAAATCATAGAAAGAAGTAAACCGGCGCTCTACCCCTGAAAAATGGTAGTCAATGGTCTGTTCTGTTTTTTTTATGTTCAGCGTGATTTTTGGGAGGTCTTCACGCGGGATGCGGGGATTTAGTATGCAATTGTAGCCCCACCGCGCCAATGCTTGCCGTATTCGTTGCGGGTCGTTTTTTGTGTAAACGGTGATTTCCCCATAAACAATATTTTTAGGACGGAAGTCGCCGGAATGAGTGCTATATTCTACATTTGTACTGTTGAATAATTCTTTAATCGCCCGTTGGATGCTGCTGTCTTCCGGGGCGCCTTCGGAAATGCCCGCCGGGGTTATCAACCATAATTTGTCGGCGGTGCGGGTGGCGAGTGAAATGTCATGCGTCGAATAAATAATGGTCTTATGCCGGTTGTGCGCCAGCCGCTGCAACAAAGCCAGCGTTTCGTACTTATTGGGCATGTCCAAGTAAGCGGTAGGCTCGTCGAACAGCACGATGGGCGTGTCCTGCACCAATGTGCGGGCAATCATTACCCGCTGGCGTTCGCCGTCGCTCAAGGTGCTTACATTGCGCCATGCCATAGCGCGCAAGCCCACCAGTTCCAAGGCTTCCAAAACCTGGTATTTGTCATCTTCGTTCAAATGCCCCATCCTGCCGGTATAGGGATAGCGCCCCATAGCCGCCAAATCAAATACCTTTAAGTAAGGAACGGCTATGGGCTCGGTTGATACGAAGCTGATGATTTTGGCTAATTCGTTGCGCGAATAGTCGGGAAGCGGTTTCCCGCACAGGAATATTTTCCCGTCAATGGGTTTTTGCAAACCGGCAATGGTGCGTAGCAAAGTACTCTTTCCCGCGCCATTCAAGCCGACCAGCGCCAGCAGTTCGCTGCCGGTGGTGGACAGGTGCATGGGACGTGCAATAGCGCCGTTGTAGCCGCTTGAACGCCGCCGGTAACCAATCATCAATTCCTGTATGTCAATCGTTTTTTTCATCAATAATTGCGTTGGTTGCGGAAAATAATAGCTATAACAACAGGGATGCCCATCAGGGCGGTGACGGTATTCAGCGGCAGTATGCTGCCGGTTCCGGGCAATTGCGAAATCACATCGCACAATAGCATCATGCACGTACCAATCAATATGGAAGCGGGAATAAGGACATTGTGGTTGGCATCGCGGAACGTCATGCGCGCCACATGCGGAACGGCAATCCCGACAAAACCGATAGGTCCGCAGAAAGCGGTAACCGTGCCGGCGAGCAATCCCGCACTGATGAAAATGACGGCACGCGCGCGGCGCACATTCATGCCGATACTCTGGGCATAGGTGTCACCGGGCAGCAGCGCATTCAGGTTTTTTATAGAAAGAATAGCCAGTAATAACCCGGCAACCACCGCCAAGAGCAATAGCGACAACTGTTGTGGCGATACATTGCTGAAACTTCCCATCGTCCACAATACATACGTCTTCAGTGCGGATGCGGAACTGAAATATTGCAGGACGCCAACAATAGCCGAAGCTGCGCCGCCAATCATTATCCCGAAAATTAAAATGGTCATGTTATTGCGCAAGCGTATCGAAGCCGACAGGATAAATCCCAAAATAATCATTGCGCCTACCCAACCTGCCGCCGCTACGCCGAAATCTTTCAGCCAGAGCAGGACGCCCGATACCGCCAACGAACCTGTTCCCAGAACAAACAACGCTACGCCCAAGCCCGCGCCGGAGCTAATGCCCAACACGTAGGGGTCAGCTAACGGGTTCCGGAAAACCGTTTGCATTTGTAGACCGCTTACCGCTAAAGCCATCCCCGCCAACGTGGCAACAATCGCTTTCGGTAACCGGAAATATAAGATTATTTGTTCAACGGTAGGCGACAAATCTTCACTGCCGCTTAAAGCCATCCATACTTCTTTTGTAGAAATAGCGACCGACCCAAAAAAAATGTCGGCAAAAAATAAAATAATGGACAATAATATTAGCGCGGCAAAGAGTAATATGTATTTTTGTGCAGGTTTTTTCATAAAGCGAGTGCAAAGATACATATTTTTTTATACATTAAGCATACCCTGTAGTATGAATGCCACCCGGATAGATTTAAATAACAAGCGTCGCCGGACGACCCGGCGTATAAATAAACAGGGCGGCTATATATAATTTTATGCAAAACCTAATTTATTGTCGACAATAATCCGTTCAGGGACGACAATAATTCATTTAGGATTGAACCCACCTTATTCTACCACATAATCATTGCGGATGACCTGCAATTCGGTGCGGCGGTTGAACGCGTGGCAAATTTCCTGTTGCGCTTCGTTGGGTAATGCGGTGATAATTTTCTCGGTCAGTTTTTGTCCCGCTTTCAGGAAATCGTACTGCTTTGCCATGGCTGCCGTCACCGTCTTGGGTTCCGCTTCGCCCAACCCGACGGCTACCAGGCGCGGCTCGTCAATGCCGTTTTTTATCAGGTAATCGACTACCGCCTGTGCGCGCCGCTGCGCCAGTTCATAGTTTGTTTCGTCGCTGCCGCGGCTATCGGTATGGGCGCGCAGTTCTACCATAATCGACGGGTTGTCTTTCATAAGCTCTACCAGCAAATCAAGCGCCGTGCGCGAAACGTCGGAAAGCGTTGCTTGCCCGAACTCGAAAAAGATATTGGGGATTTCTATTGGTTTGGCGGTGGAGGTAAGGGCAAAAGTATCGCGGTGAATATGCCCGTTATCCCAACCGGCGCTGGAAAAACGCAGTTTGGCATTCAGGTAGCCGTTGCGCGAAGCCAATACCAGGTAATTCAACCCGGCATTTACCCGGAAATAGAATGTACCATTGGCTTCGGTGCGTTTGCGCAACACCGCGCCGTTACTGCCAACCAAGCGGATCTCGGCATTTTCCAGTACATTGCCTATGGCGGCGTCTTTCACCATTCCTTCAAAATGGTATTCGACAGGTTTCACATCCAATGCCAGCCGGTAGATGTCGTCGCCGCCTTTTGCTCCTTTTTCCCTGCGGCGCGAGGCAAAATAACCGTGCTCATTTTCGCGTTCGAGGATAATAGAAAAATCATCGGCGGCAGAATTGACGGGACGTCCCATGTTTTCTACGCTCCAGCCGCCCAAGCTGTCGGGCGTGGCTTTGAAAATATCCAGCCCGCCGAAGCCGGGATGCCCGTCGGAAGCGAAGTAGAGATTGTTGCCGCGGGCAAAAGGATACATCTCATTGCCGGCAGTATTGATTTGCGCGCCCATGTTCACCGGTTCTCCCCAGTCGTCGCCGGCGCCGCTGCGCGTTACTTTCCAGATGTCCATTTTCCCCATGCCGCCGTCCATGTCCGATACAAAATAAAGCGTCAAGTCGTCGTCGGAAAGCGCCGGGTGCGCCGCAGTGATGCTATCCGGCACCAGTTTCAAATCTTGCATTTCGCCCCATTCGTTATCGTTGCGTTCAATGGCAAAAATTTTGCATCCTGTTTTTTCGCGTTTTACTTTTTGGCAACGCGTGAAATATAAAACAGTATAGCTATGGTTAAAAGCCGTTGCGCCGTCTTCGTACTTGGTATTTATTTCTTCGCCCATGTTTTGCGGTTTTGTCCATTTGCCGTTGCGCGGAAGGCGGGAAAAAAATATATCGGTGAAGGTTTCACCGGTAACGTCATAAGTTTTTTTGCTGCTGTTATCCTCCTTGCGGGTGGAGGTAAAAAGCAGGGTTTCGTAGTCGTCGGCGCCATAAGCCGGCGCAAAATCGTTGGCACGTGTATTTAATGCCGTTGCCAATGTTACCTTGTAGGCGTTTTCACTGTTGCCGGGACTCGTCGCCAGCGCCAGCGAAGCCAGTGCGGTAGCGGCTTTCGGGTCATCCGGTCGTTGTTGCCGGTAGAGGGTGAACTGTTCTTCGGCTTTGTCATATTTCTCGTTGGCTAATAACACTTGCCCGTAATACAAATGAATTTCGGGGTTCTCGGGTGTTTTATGCTGGCGCAACAGCCCGGCATAAGCTGTTTCCGCGTTGCGCCAATTGCTCAGCCGCCGGTAGCATTCGGCATAATTGAAATATGGTTGTTCGGATTGCGCTTTTGGTATTTTCCGGATGATTTTCTTATATTGCCCGGCAGCAGCGGCATATCCGCCCTCTTCAAAAAGGCGGTTGGCTTTTTCTAATTTACTGGTCGTGCTGCATGCCGTTAATAGCAACGCACAAAGAAGGTATGAAGCAAATCGTTTCAAAAGGATTTTTTTTACAAATATACAAAAAAGAATTATGGATGATGAATTGATGTGATGATGTGGAAATTTGAAGATTTGAAGATGTGGCTGGCGCGGCAATTAATGGTTAATTGTTAATGGTTAGTACTGGCGCGCCAGCTAAATCTGTAAATCCGTAAACCTGTAAATCCGTAAATTGTTTTTGGCGCGCCAGCCTCATCTTCACATTAGCACATCATCACATTTGCACATCACCACATCATCACATTAGCATATTATCCGTAAAGCTATAAAAATGGTTGCCGGCAATAATGATGTGGTCGAAGAATTTAATATCGAGTAAGGCGGCGGCTTGTTGCACTTGCTCAGTCAGGCGCAGGTCATCGGCGCTGGGTTGCGTATTGCCCGACGGGTGGTTATGCACCAGGATAATTCCCGTCGCTAATTTTTCGAGCGCCTGTTTCAGGATAATTCGCGTATCGGCAGCGGTGGTATGAATGCCGCCCTGACTGATTTTGACGCGCTCAATCACACGGTTGGCGCGGTTTAGCAGCAGCAACCACATTTCTTCATATGGCAGGTCTGCCAATAACGGCGACATCAATCGCATTACGTCTTCAGCCGTCCGTATCCCTGTGCGCGGCATTGCCTCCGTCGCGGTGCGCCGGCGTCCCAGTTCCAGCGCGGCAAGCAAGGTAACGGCTTTAGCTGCGCCGATGCCTTTTATTTTTTGCAGTTGGGTACGTTCGATTTTTCCCAGTTCATTCAGGTTGTTGCCCGACAAGGCAAGCACCCGCTGCGCTACTTCCACCACCGTTTCGGAACGTGTACCGGAACGCAGCAAAATAGCAATCAATTCCGCATTGGTAAGCGCGGCTGCGCCTTTGGCTATCATTTTTTCGCGCGGTCGGTCATCGGGGCTCAGGTCTTTTATTTTCAGGAGGCTCATGATAATTTTTTCACAAAAATACAAATTTTAAGTCGTAAATCCAGGGGCAAACGCATGAAAATGGGCATCCCATTACGGATTTACAGATTTACGGATTTACAGATTTTAGCTGACGCGCCAGCTAATTAGTCACATTAGCACATTAATCACATTAGCCTGCGCCAGCCAATTAGTCACATTAGCACATTAATCACATTAGCACATTAATTTCCGCCCAACCGTTCGGCTTCTTCCTGTTGCCCGACGTTGCGTTGCCGTGCCGGTTTTCCGGCATTGCCGAACCGGTACGAAAACGACGCACGGACGGAACGGCTATCATGGCGTTGCCGGATATCCCTGGTAACGCCGTCCCTGACAGCGGTGATGTCTTCTTTGTTGGTGGCGAAAATATCGTTCACGTAGAACGACAGGCTGCCTTTATTGTTCCAAAAAGTTTTTTGTACGCCGGCGTTCAGGTTACTCTGGGTTTTTATATTAAAATACCCCATCGACAGCGGCGTTTGCAGGTTGTATTCCACTTCGGCTTTCCATGTTTTGCCCAACAAAAATGTCGTGCTTCCATAACCCTGCACATTAAAAGCATAGCTGCTGTAACCGGCATCTTTGTTGCTTATGTATATGCCGGAAGCGTTTACCGTAAGGCTCCACCACGGTGTAAGCGGCAACTCCGAAAGCCCTACCCACGCGCCGGCAGCCGACCATTGCCCAAAATTTCCTTGCTTGTAGCCGCTGGCATGCGTTTCCGGGTCGAAGGTCGGTAACTGGATAATCTGGTCGTTGGTGAAATAATACAAAATGCCGGTGCTGAATACTTGGAAACCCGTATAGGAAAGGCTGAACCGGTGCGCATATTCGGGGCTTAATTCGGGGTTGCCTTCGACATACGTATACGAACTGATATACCGCCTGAACGGGTTCATCTGCCAGTAATTCGGGCGGCGGATACGGCGCGTGTAAGAAAAACTGAAATTATGCTTGCTTGCGGGGTTATATCCTACAAATAGTGTTGGGAAGAAATCATCGTACGTGCGGGTAGTAACGCTGCCTGCCGACTGCCACTGCCCTTCGGACGCGGTATGTTCCCAGCGGATGCCGCCTTTGACGTTCCACTGCCCGTTAATTTTCCAACCAACCGAGGCATACAGCGCCCCGATGGTTTCGCGATACGTAAACTCGTTGCTTAAATTGGTATTTTTTATCCATCCGGCAGCGGTCGAGTCATTGCGGATAATTTCGTTGTCGGTCGTGCTGAACGCGATTTTCCCACCGGCTTCTAATTTCATGTTGTCCCCGACCGGCAAGGCATAATCGGCTTTGGCAGAAAGCAGGGTAATGTACTGCGATGACCGGTTAGTATAGGCATCTGCCGAATCGGCTTTGGGCGGCGCGACGGGAAACGAAAAAACCGTATTGGTTTGCTGTTCCGGCGTGCTTGCATAACGCAGGTAATCGGCGTTCGTGGTCAATTCGTGTCCTTTTTCGTCAAAGTAATGGGAGTAGTTCAGGTTGGCGGAGCCGTTACGATAGCGGCTTTTGGAATTTCCGGCAAGAACAGATGTCGTAACCGCGCCGTTGTTATTTTCCAGCGTGCTTCCATGTTCGTTGTCGTTCCCGTCATTCAATGCAAAGTTCCCGATGACGCCGATGATATTTTTCTTGTTGATAAAAAAGTCAATGCCGGTTTTTATATTTTGGTTAAAGCCGTGGTCATTGGCTTGCACTTCCGACTGCCGGTTGTAATTCCCGGTCGCTGTTGTTGCTTCCGCCAGCCAGTTAAACCCTTTACTGCCGCGCGAACTCAAATTTACATAGGCATTGATTAAATCGGTGCGGTAGTTGAGGTTCAGCGAGCCGTTAGCGCCATAGAAAAATTCATTTTCGAGGTACTGCGTGTAGCCCGTGCGCAGCGAGCCGTTGAAACCTTTCAGGAAATTTTTCCTTGTAATAATATTTATGATACCGCCGCTGCCTTCCGCGTCATACTTGCTTGACGGCTGATCGATGATTTCGATGCGGTCAATGGACGAGCCTTCCGTGCCTTCGAGCAGGGCGGTTAATTCCTGCCCGCTCAGGTGCGTCGGGCGGTTGTCCACCCACACTGCTACGCCTTGCCCGTTTAGCGTGATGTTGCCGTCTTTGTCAATCACCAGTCCGGGCGCTTTGCGCAATACTTCCAGCGCCGTGCTGTTTTGCGCCATGACGCTGTTGGCGACTGTTACCACCAATTTGTCAATTTGCCGTTCGACCAACGGGCGGCGGGAAGTTACCACCGCTTCTTCGAGCGTTTGCGCTTCGGCTTCCAGTTCTATCTGCCCGACTTCCACTGTTTCCTTTTCGTCCGGTACGGCTATTGCCCGCTCTATGCCGGCGTACCCGAGGAACGACACTTTTAACGTATACTGCCCGCCCGCTACATTGGCTAATGTAAACTCGCCGTTGGCATGGGTTACATTGCCCGCCACGACTTTCTTTGCCGTATCAAGCAGGCTCACGGTGGCAAATTCCAATGCCGCGCCCGAACGCTTATCAATAATTTTCCCGCTGATGGTTCCCTTGCCCTTTGGAGCGGCTGAAGCGGAGGTTGCGCCGGCATGCGCCGCCAGTAAACATACAATAATTAAAAAAGTTCGCATATTTGATAGATTTTGATAATTGGTTATTAACGGCGCAAAGATATATAAAAAAACTAATATTATGTATAGCATAGTACAATAAAAATCGCAAGCTATTGATTACCTAACGAATAATTTTTAGCAAAACACCGCCGTCCACAATAAATGTACCCATAGCGCGCCATTTTCATGCGCCGTTACCTGTATTAAAAATACCTGTATTTGCAGCCACTTTAATTTTATTTTTATAGTTCTATATTTATTTGTATCTCCTTACAAAACCGGTGCACGTCCACCGCAAGGACTATAAGCCTCTGCTGCGGTGGATGTGCATCTTAATTGTTCAGTATGTATGTAAGGATTTGTGCTGAACGGCGAAACAGGGGCTTTATTATTTTCCCCTGTTTTCCCAATTTTATAGAACATTTTTTTATTTCATGGTTGCACGCTGAAACCCTAATAATAGCAAGGTATAGTATTGTTAGGGAGCAGTGTTTCTTTGCTCCCTTATATATTCATGCAAAAATTACAGTACGTGAAAACAGCGGACGGATGCGCCATTGTTTTCGCCTTCATTCTCGATATCTGT
>JAIRLT010000091.1 GCA_031259225.1 Prevotellaceae bacterium | reverse complement strand
GGATGGAGCATATTGTCTTCCGGATGGAGCATATTGTCTTCCGGATGGAGCATATTGTCTTCCGGATGGAGCATATTGTCTTCCGGATAGAGCATATTGTCCTCTCCGGAGAGCATATTGTCCTCCCCGGGGAGCATCGGGATATCTCTTTCAAAAATTATGATAAACAAAGATTTTATCCCGGCAAAAGAGCGTACATTCCCGTCGAGGGAAGAAGAAAATGCTTCGTTTTAATCGCGATTTTGAAGAGAGATAACCGGCGTTTGATGCTTACCTTATCCATTCAAGGAAAAACGCAAGAAAAAACGAAGGTGCGGTAAGCCGCTGCTACCGCCATAGGAAAATCAGCCGCTAAATACCGGCGCTTAAAAAATACCCTTCCGGAAACCGAAAAACGTACCGTAGGAAAAACCGCCATAGCCGGGCATCCTCCTTACCGCTTGGATAAACTGTCCGCCCGCCCCAAAGCGGCTATGGAAAATTTCTATAAGATAGATCCAAGTACCCGGTGCAACCGAATTATTCACCTTGGAAGGTTTTTGCTTCCGCGTGGAATAATTCGGTTGCATCGGGTATTTGGATTTACCGGCAAATAAAAAAATAAAATTATTTAGGTTTTTTCGTAAAAAAATTGTAAATTTGCCCCCCCAATTTCGATTTTATAAATCAAAAAATAATATTCTTATGAATTTATCGCACATTGAACACATCGGCATCGCAGTAAAATCGCTGCAAGACGCCATTCCCTTTTACGAAAATGTATTGGGATTGAAATGTTACAACATCGAAGAAGTGGTCGAACAAAAGGTGAAGACCGCTTTTTTTATGATCGGACAAACCAAAATCGAATTGCTGGAGCCTACAAGCCCCGAAAGCGCAGTCGCCAAGTTTATTGAAAAACGCGGCGAAGGTATACATCACATAGCGTTTGCAGCGCAAGGCTTGCAAGCCTCGCTGGATGAACTTGCCGGCAAAGGCGTTCAACTCTTGGACAAAAACCCGCGCAAAGGCGCTGAAGGATTAAACATCGCCTTCCTTCACCCGAAATCAACACTGGGTGTGCTAATGGAAATGTGCGAAAAATAATGAATAAAAAAAATTAAAAAGGTATGAGTAATCAAGTAGAGTCAGTAAAAGCGCTGATTAAATTGCGTGAGAAAGCGCGTCTTGGGGGCGGGCAAAAACGTATCGACTCCCAACACCAAAAAGGAAAGTATACCGCCCGCGAACGTATCGCCATGTTGCTTGACGGCGGCAGCTTTGAAGAGTTCGACATGTTTGTAACGCACCGCTGCACAAACTTCGGCATGCAGGACAATATGTTCCTCGGCGATGGCGTAGTCACCGGTTACGGCACGATTGACGGACGGCTGGTGTATGTATTTGCACAGGATTTTACCGTATTCGGCGGTTCGCTGTCCGAAAGTTTTGCCATGAAAATTTGTAAAATCATGGATCAGGCAATGAAAATGGGCGCGCCGGTTATCGGTCTGAACGACTCCGGCGGCGCACGTATCCAGGAAGGCGTAAATGCGTTGGCGGGATATGCTGAAATTTTCCAGCGCAACATTTTAGCCTCGGGCGTAGTGCCGCAAATCTCCGCGATATTCGGTCCCTGTGCCGGCGGCGCAGTGTATTCGCCGGCGCTCACGGACTTTAATGTGATGACCAAAGGAACCAGTTATATGTTCCTCACCGGTCCAAAAGTGGTAAAGACCGTAACAGGCGAAGACGTAACACAGGAAGAACTGGGCGGCGCCAGCGTGCATGCCTCGAAAAGCGGCGTAGCGCATTTTGCAGTGGAAACCGAAGAAGACGGACTGAAACTGATACGGCGACTGTTGAGTTATTTGCCGCAAAACAACCTCGAAGAAGCACCGCTGCAATCCTGCACAGACCCCATCGACCGGTTGGAAGACGCATTGAACAATATTATTCCCGACAGCCCCAATAAACCCTACGACATGTACCAGGTCATCGGCGGTATTGTGGACAACGGCGAATTTTTGGAAGTGCATAAGGATTATGCGCCGAATATCATCGTTGGGTTTGCCCGTTTCAACGGCTTGTCCGTGGGGATTGTCGCCAACCAGCCCAAAATACTGGCAGGCTGCCTGGATATTAACTCTTCGCGGAAAGCGGCGCGGTTCGTGCGCTTCTGCGATGCGTTCAATATCCCGATTGTAACGCTGGTTGATGTGCCCGGCTTCCTGCCCGGTACGCAGCAGGAATACGGCGGCATTATCCTGCACGGCGCAAAACTGCTATATGCTTACGGCGAAGCGACCGTCCCGAAAGTAACGGTTACGCTGCGCAAATCGTATGGCGGCGCTTACTGCGTGATGAGCAGCAAACACCTGCGCGGCGACATTAACTATGCATGGCCTACGGCTGAAATCGCCGTCATGGGACCATCGGGCGCTATCGAAGTGCTCTACGGCAAGGAAACCGCCGCCGCCGAAGACCCCGCAAAATTTGCCGCCGAAAAAGAACAGGAATACCGCGACGCCTTTGCCAATCCTTATAACGCCGCTAAATACGGCTACATCGACGACGTGATTGAACCGCGTAACACGCGCTTCCGCGTCATCCGCGCATTGCAGCAACTGGCAACGAAAAAGCTTTCCAATCCGGCGAAAAAACACGACAACCTGCCTTTGTAGCATTAAGCACTAAAACTTAAAAGTGATAATATGAGTAATAGATTATACCTGTTTTTACTTGCCGGTTGCCTTCTCTTGGCAGGCGCGCCGGCGGCTGCGCAAAGCCAGTCGGATATACGCATCAATGAAGTACTGGTTAGCAATACCGACGACTACGAAGATGACTACGGGCACAAACACGGTTGGATTGAATTGTTCAACACCTCCCGCGGCACGGTTGATATTGGCGGCTGCTACGTGTCGAACGACCGGAACGACCTGAAGAAATACCGTATCCCGAAAGGCGATGTGCTTACGAAAATCAAACCGCGCCAGCACCTCGTGCTTTGGGCGGATAATAAACCGTTGCGCGGCACCTTTCATGTCAATTTCACACTGGAAGAAACCGGCACCTTGTATTTTACCAGCAGCAACGGTCGCGACGTCGTGGACAGTTTGCATATCCCCGCCGGCGAAGGACCTTTTCCCGTCATGGATTATATCGCCGGCGACAAGGGCAACCAGGTGGTGGTCAAGGGAAGTATTCCGCATTATCCTATCGAGAATGTGTCGTACGGTCGCTTGATGGACGGCGAGGACGTCGGCGGCGCCAACGGTTGGGCATTCTTAGCCAAAACCACGCCCAGCAGCAACAATGTCATTCTCGACAGTGAAGCGGCGGCGCAACGGTTTAAACAATTTGACCCATACGGCGTGATTATGGCTATCACGGCAATGTCGGTGGTGTTCGTCGCTTTGATTTTATTATATATTGTATTTAAAAATATCGGGCGCGCTTCTATCAATTCGGGACGCAAAAAAGCCGAAAAGGCAGGCGTAGCGCCGCATGCAGTAGCTGTCGCACAGGATGCGCCCGGCGAAGTGTATGCCGCTATCGCCGCTGCCCTTTATTTCTACTTCCAGCAGGAAGAAGCGCATGATATAGAAAATACCATATTAACCATTAACAAAGTAACGCGAACCTACTCGCCCTGGAGTTCGAAAATATACGGGCTGCGTGAAATACCGCATAAACAGTAGCCGTTGGCAGTTAGTAACAAAAGAAAACAATAAAAATTCGTAACGATGAAAAAAGAATATAATTTAAAAATAAACGGCGTTGATTATAATGTTGTAATCGACCAAACAGAAGACGCTTCGGTAGGCGTGGAAGTGAACGGGACGCCATTCCTCGTAGAAATTGACCGGTTGGCAAAACCCATGGCAAAGGTCAATCCGCCGGTAGCCGCACCGGTTAATGCGGTGGGCGCGCCGGTAGTGGTAAAGCAACCCACCAGCGGCAGCGCTACCGCTATCAAATCACCGCTGCCGGGCGTGGTGCTGTCGGTAGAGGTGAACGTAGGCGACGCCGTAAAAGCAGGACAGAAACTGTTAGTGCTCGAAGCCATGAAAATGGAAAACAGTATTGAAGCCGACCGCGACGGGAAAATCACCGCCATCAAAGTAGCCAAAGGCGATTCGGTATTGGAAGGAGCAGAACTTATAATCATTGGATAATATGGAAAATCAAGGCTTCATTTCTTTTTTGTGGGATAATCTACAGCAGTTTTTCGGCTACACGGCTTTTGCCAACTTTACGTTCGGGCATTCGGTGATGATACTGATAGGGCTGCTCTTCCTCTTTTTAGCCATTACGAAAGATTGGGAACCGATGCTGTTAGTCCCCATCGGGTTCGGCATCATCATTGGGAACATTCCGTTCCTCGAAGGGCTTTCTATCGGCGTGTACGAAGAAGGGTCGGTGATGAATATCCTCTACCAGGGCGTGCGGTTAGGCTTTTATCCGCCGTTGATATTCCTTGGTATCGGTGCCATGACCGACTTCTCGGCGCTCATATCCAATCCCAAACTCATGCTGGTGGGCGCGGCGGCGCAGTTCGGTATCTTTGGCGCCTACGGGCTGGCATTGCTTTTCGGGTTTCCGGCGAATGAAGCAGGCGCTATCGGCATCATCGGCGGCGCCGACGGTCCGACGGCTATTTTCCTTTCGGGGCGTTTAGCGCCGGATTTGCTGGGCGCTATCGCCGTCTCGGCTTATTCGTATATGGCGCTGGTGCCGGTGATACAGCCGCCCATCATGCGCCTGTTCACCTCGAAAAAAGAACGGCTAATCCGCATGAAACCGCCCCGCGTGGTATCGCAACGCGAAAAGATTTTCTTCCCCATAATCGGCTTCCTGCTGACCGCGCTTTTAGTGCCGTCCGGCATCCCGTTACTGGGCATGCTGTTCTTCGGCAACCTGCTTAAAGAATGTGGCGTAACGCGCCGCCTTGCCGAAACCGCCCGCGGTCCCTTGATTGACATCGTAACCATACTGATTGGTCTCACGGTGGGCGCATCCACGCAAGCCGACAAGTTCCTGCAATGGAATTCCATTAAAATATTTATGCTGGGGGCGCTTTCGTTTATGATTGCCACCACTGCCGGCGTGCTGTTTGTGAAATTCTTCAACCTGTTTTTGAAACCCGGGAACAAAATTAACCCGCTTATCGGCAATTCCGGCGTATCGGCGGTGCCCGACAGCGCCCGCGTGTCAAACAATGTCGGACTGGAATACGACAAAACTAATTACCTCCTCATGCACGCCATGGGACCCAATGTAGCCGGCGTTATCGGCAGCGCGGTTGCCGCCGGGATTTTGCTGGGATTTCTTTCATAAGATTTTTTGGTTTCCATTTCCGAACGGCTGGCGCGTAAGGGAATGAGCAATTAGCAACCAATAATAAAAAAACAAAAGCGGGGAGTTTTTCAACTCCCCGCTTCCGCCTAATCTAAACCTATGAAAAATTTATTTGATAGTAAGATGT
>JAIRLT010000071.1 GCA_031259225.1 Prevotellaceae bacterium | reverse complement strand
CGCTTCGCTTCGCTGCGCGCGATAAAATGGCTGCTGCGCAGCCGATAAATGCGCTGCGCGCGATAAATGCCCTGCGGGCGATGAAACTATTTTATCTACTTTATCCATTTTATCTTTTTATCCTTTTTATCGCTGCGAAGCAGCTACTTTATCGGCGCGTAAGCGCCTTTTATCGCTGCGAGGCAGCTACTTTATCGGCGCGTAAGCGCCTTTTATCGCTGCGAAGCAGCTTCATTTTGTCCATTTCCCCCCGTCCTTCAAATCCTGATACGTGGGATTGTAGGCATTGCCGGTAGCTTTCCAGTCATCCGGCGAGGCAAGGGAACTGAACGCTTGCTGCAATCCGGTATAGTCGGTGAGCGCTGTTTGTCGCGTTATTTCTATTGCTTTCACGCTGGTCAGCGCGGCAAAGCCGTCGAGGTTTTGCAGGTAGCTATTACTGTAAGATGTGCTTCCCGTATGGAGAGTCAGCTTCCCGTCAATGGTGGTCAGCTCGGGGAAATTCAAGGTTTCAAAACCCTGGTAGTAGATGGAATAGTCATAGCCGGTGTTCAAGTCAAAATTGCCGCCCACCGTCGTCAATTCCGGACAATCCAGGACTTTTATTTTGCCAATAAACCGGAATGTAAAGTTGCCGCCTACGCGTATCAGGTTATCAAATCTAATAGTATCCATAATCGCGTTTTGGCTCCCGTAATTGACTGTAAAATTGCCGCCTATTTCCTCTATATCGGGCATCGAGAATTCATATGGATAACCGGAATAGTTAGTGGTCAGATTAACGCTCTTCTTGATTTTCCGGATGCCTTTAATATGAACATTCATCATCGATGCCGATACTACGCTTAACGTATCAACCTCGCTGAACCCTTCCAGTTCAGGGAAGGTTTGGTTATAGCCATTACCATTTATACGCAATGTGCCATTATATGTGTCGTCGCCGATGACTTTCGCCGTAACGCCTATCTGCAATTCCCCGATATTTTTTCCCCTAACGTTGACTTCCAACGGCGACGTATAAGTGCCGTTTGTTGCGCTCACAGAAAAGACGTCAATACGCTGCACGCCGGCGGGAATGGTTACTGTTGTCCAGCCCGAGAGGTTAGACAGGGTAATCGTTCCGGCGCTTTCCAGTGCGGTGAAATCGGCAATGCTTACAGGAACACCGGTAAGGCTAATGGATTTAGCGGTTTTCAAAGCGGTCAAATTGATACTACCGTTCAACGGCACGTTGTTGAGGGTAATGGCTTCGGCGGTTTCCAGTTTCGGGAGTTCCAGTACCGCTATGTTTTTAGCCGTAACCGTCAATGTGCCGGCTTTTCTTAATGCCGGGAAACTTATTTCCGTCAAGCCTTTCGTGGCAAATGTCATCGTTCCTGTTGTTTCTTCCAGTTTCGGCGCGTAGATAAACGATAACAGCGTCATGGTGCCAAACGAAAATCCGCCTGCCTTTTTCAGTTCGGGAAGGTTTAGCTTTGTTACGCTGTTCAAGTTACTCACCGTAATGTTTCCTTCTACTTCTTCCAAAGCGGGCAGGTCAATTTGCGCCAGCGACGTGCTTGCATTGCTGAGGGCGGCGAGCGTCAATGTGCCGGCATATTGCAGGCGGGGAAGTTGCAACTGGTAGTGCGGGCAACCCAAGCTAAACAGTTTCGACACCCGCTCCAATGCAGGCAACTCAATAATAAACGTAATGGTATTATCCAGGCTGATACTTCCTGCCTGTTTCAGGGCAGGCAACGTGAGTGTTTCGAGGTGCTTCAGCCCGGTAGCCGTAGTGGTGCCGCCAAACTGCAAAACGCCGCCTACGCGTTCCAGGTTTTCCAGCCCATCCAGCGCGGTAATGGCGCAGGTGGGTTGCAGCGTGAACGCATAGACCACCTCTTTCAGGCTTGCCAGCGGCGCTAACGAAGTAATGGAGTCCTCGCCGGCAGTGCGCCCGATAGTCAGGTTGCCGTCAATAAAGGTAACGCCCCGTTGCCCGAAGGCGTCCACGTCCGCCTGCGTTTCGAGGACAATCGTGCCGTTGTGGGCAATGCCGCTGCGTGCTACCGTATATTTATACGTGCTCTTGGCGCCGTTGTGGGCGGTTACGGCAAACTGTTGTTCATTGTTCCAGTCGGTAATGGTAGTGGGGTCGGGGTATATCGCAGCGTTTTCGCTCAGTTTTACGGTGGCTTTCGCCTGCTCCAGCGAGAAGCCTTCGGGAACGGTAACAGTAATTACATCGCCGGCAATGGCGGCATGGAATACCGTTTCGCCCTGTTGCAGGCTAAAGGCGGTGATGTAGCTGTCTTTCCCCGCAAAGGGGTCTTGTTCTTCCTTGTTGCAGGCGGCAAGGGCGAATGCGCCCGCCAATAGCAACAAAACAAATTTGTGTTTCAATATTGTTTTCATTTCTTCTTATACATTAAGGTTAAAAATTCAAATCAACCGGTAAATACGCTTCGCAAGATATTTCGCCTACAGCAGCGCCCTTGCCGGTAGTGGCGGTGTGTACTTTCACAAAGTCGATGTATTGCAGGTTGGCGGGCGAGCCGTCCACCTGTATGGCGTCTTCAATCCAGAATTGCCCGCCGGGACGGCTACCGTTAGAGCTGAGGTTATCCGCATAGCCCCAACTGTAGCAGGCGGAGTATTCCAATCCGGAGGTAAAAAACGTTGAAGCCAGGCAAGTGCCGGTGAGCATGTAGTAATCTTCCACAATAAACATGGGGAAATAAGATGCCTGCATGTGAAACCCATTCCAGTCCACCGATTCGGAACGACCGATATTATCCGTCCACATCACGTTGGAATTAGCCGTTCTCGGTTTGTAGTAGGTTATCACGAGGCGTTGCGTAGTGGCGGGTTGTCCGGTTTCGCTGCCTTTGAGTTCGTACCATGTGTCGTCGGCAAGTCCGTTGCCGTTTTCATCCTGCGACACCCATACGATGCCGGGCTCGCACCAACCGGAAAAAGCATTACCGTTAATCTGTAAGTCGGCTGCATCCGGTTTGTTCTCTACGCTGTGGTCGAAACCCACAATAAAGTAACCGCCGTAAGCGCCAATGTGAAAATATCCCTGTGCGCCCCTGTCGCACCATGCTTGCAGGTCTGCCAAAGCGCCGACTTTGGTTGAGCCAGCCTGGTAACTGACAAACTGCCCGGGCGCAGGAATATAATCATAGGCTTTTGTAGCATGCGCTTTTGCGCCTCCTGTGCGCTTGTTCGTCCCTTCGGACGCGGTGCAGGTTACTTCCACTTTCGCTGTCGCCCCGGTGCCTGTTTCGGTAACGGATACAAGATACGTTCCCTGTGCCGCCGGTGTGAAGGTGTAATACAGGTTTTCGCCTGTTTGTTTCGTCGTTCCGTCCACTTTCCACTCAAACCCTACGGTGTCGCTGACATTGCAAATCACCGGCGCCAAGACTAAACTTTTGCCCTCCGGAACGGTCATCTTCCGCAAATCGCCGGCATTGGTTACGGTGCGGTAGTGTCCGTCATCAAAAAAGAGTTCGGGCAATGGCTCGGGTAACACTGTTACTGCAACGGTTTTCAAATCCTGCCCGTCGGCAGTGGTTACTTTCAGCGTGAGCAGATAGTCGCCCAGCGTTGTTTGGTTGAAAATGTAAGTGGCTGTTTCGCTCACCACTTGACCGTCTAACCGCCACACGTACGTAGCATTTTCAGCATTGTCGGCTTCAGCCGTCAGCTCGGTGTCTTTGCCTGAATAGGCAAGCAATGTAGCGCCCAGCTTGATTGACGGCGGTAGTTTTTCCAGTACTGAAATCTTTACCTGCCCTTCTTTCGAGCCGTTTTCGGCGTCTACGCGGAAGTTCGCAAAATACTCGCCCAGTTTGTCGGCGACAAAAGTAAAGGTACGTTCGGTGGAAACAATTTTCCCGCCGATTTTCCACGTGAAGATTGGATTTACCGCATTTTCCACTATAGCGTTTAGGGTTACAGTCCCGCCTATTTTCACTTTTTGCTCGCCGGTCTCATCCACACCGGTAAAAGTAATAGTAGGCGTCGTTGTTGGTGTCTCTTTTGGGTTCTCCTTCTCGCAGGAGATAAACAGAAACAGGCTAAGAGACAAACCAAGCGCTGTTCTGATTACATGTTTTTTCATGTTGTTTAAATTTTTAGTTAATTATTGTTTATTTTCTGCCATTTCTTTCTCTAAAGCCGCTGCGC
>JAIRLT010000010.1 GCA_031259225.1 Prevotellaceae bacterium | reverse complement strand
GAAAAGATTGACCTCGTGCGTATCGAACGCCGCCCCTACCAGTTCCTGTACAAGGACGAAAGCGGTTTTCACTTCATGCACAACGAAACATTTGAGCAGGTAGACTTGTACAAAGACATGGTGGGCAACGCCGACCTGATGAAAGAAGGGCAATACGTGGAAATGATGTTCCATGCCGACGATGAGCGTGTATTATCGTGCGAATTGCCGCCTTTTGTGGAGTTGGAAGTAACATATGCCGAGCCGGCAGTCAAAGGCGATACCTCGGGTTCGACCAACGCACAGAAGTCCGTAACGGTAGAAACCGGCGCGGAGATTATGGTTCCGCTGTTCGTTAATCAGGGCGACCGCATCAAAATAGATACCCGCAGCCGCGAATATTCCGAAAGAGTAAAATAAAAAAACATGAAACGCGACACGCAATTATTCGAACTTATTAAAAAGGAAGAACAACGCCAAACACACGGCATAGAGTTGATTGCTTCCGAAAATTTTGTAAGCCCGCAAGTGTTGGAAGCGATGGGTTCCGTGCTTACCAACAAATATGCCGAAGGCTATCCCGGCGCCCGCTACTATGGCGGGTGCGAAGTAGTTGATCAAAGCGAACAGTTAGCCATTGACCGCTTGTGCCGGTTGTTTGGCGCGGCATATGCCAATGTGCAGCCGCACTCCGGCGCACAGGCAAACATGGCGGTGTTCATGGCTTGCCTTCGTCCCGGCGACACGTTCATGGGGCTGGACTTGGCGCATGGCGGGCACCTCTCGCACGGCTCGCCGGTGAACGTATCGGGCATTTTGTACAAAGCCGTTTCCTATGGCGTGAAAGAAGATACCGGCTTGGTAGATTACGGGCAATTGGAAAAATCTGCATTGGAACACCGTCCGAAACTCATTGTGGGCGGAGCTTCCGCGTATTCCCGCGATTGGGATTATGCACGGATACGCGCTATTGCCGACAAAATAGGCGCTATTTTTATGGTGGACATGGCGCACCCTGCCGGATTGATTGCAGCGGGATTGTTGAATAACCCGGTGCCGCATGCGCATATTGTTACCTCTACTACGCACAAAACTTTGCGCGGTCCCCGCGGCGGCGTTATCCTGATGGGAAAGGATTTTGAAAATCCATGGGGAATAAAAACGCCCAAAGGTGAAACGAAAATGCTATCGGCGGTGCTTAATTCAAGCGTATTTCCCGGCATACAGGGTGGTCCGCTTGAACATGTGATTGCAGCAAAGGCAGTGGCGTTTTATGAAGCGTTACAACCCGGATACAGGGATTACCAATTGCAAGTAAAGAAAAACGCGACGGCAATGTCCAATGCCTTTACAACGGCGGGATACAAGATTGTCTCCGGCGGCACGGACAATCATTTACTACTAATTGACCTGCGCAGCAAATTCCCTGAACTCACCGGCAAACAAGCCGAGAAAGCATTGGTGCAAGCCGGTATTACGGTGAATAAAAACATGGTGCCGTTCGACACGCGCTCGCCATTCCAGGCGTCGGGTATCCGTGTAGGCACGCCGGCGATTACCACGCGCGGGCTGAAGGAACAAGACATGGCGCCGGTTGTGAAACTCCTTGACAAAACACTGGCAAATGTGGAGGATGAAAAAACGATTGCTGCTGTCCGCCATGAAGTCAATGAGCTAATGGCGAACCGCCCGCTGTACGCATGGTAGAAAAAATAATGATTAGTGGTTAATGGTTAGTGCTGCCGCGCCAGTCCAATTCTTAATTTTTAATTTCTGATTGGCGCCGGGCGTATTCAACGACCCAATGAAATTAATCAAATCTCGACTCAAGAAGATAAATAAATACCCGCTGTTTAAAACCACCTCCCAACTTCCAAAAAACAAGCATCCCCGCAAACAGTGTTGCGGGGATGCTTTTACTATTGCTTTGTTTCAACAAACTACTTCACTTCCTCAAAATCCACGTCCTTCACTTCGTTATCTTGACCGCCTTGCGTGCTGCCGTCACCGGCGTTGGCATTTGCGGCGGCTTGCGCGAACGGGTCGGCTGCGCCGAACGGATTGGCGGCGCCACCCTGCGCTTGCGTCGCGTTGTAGATGTCCTGCGATGCCGCTTGCCAGGCGTCGTTGATTTCCTTCATGGCGGCGTCAATGGCGGTCACGTCTTGCGCCTTGTGGGCGTCTTTCAGCTTAGCCAGCGCTGCTTCAATAGCAGTTCGCTTGTCAAGTGGAATTTTGTCGCCAAATTCTTTCAATTGTTTTTCCGTTTGGAAGACCGTACTGTCGGCGGCGTTTATTTTTTCGATACGTTCGCGTTCGCGTTTGTCGGCTTCCTCGTTGGCTTTGGCTTCGTCGCGCATACGTTTGATTTCATCATCCGTCAAGCCCGACGAGGCTTCGATGCGTATCTTCTGTTCCTTGCCTGTGCCTTTATCCTTCGCTGATACATTCAAAATACCGTTGGCGTCAATGTCGAACGTCACTTCAATTTGCGGCATGCCGCGCGGGGCGGGAGGAATACTGTCCAGATGGAAGCGCCCGATGGTCTTGTTGTCGCGTGCCATCGGACGTTCGCCTTGCAGGATATGGATTTCTACGGAAGGCTGGTTATCGGCTGCCGTGCTGAAAGTCTCGCTCTTCTTCGTCGGAATGGTTGTATTGGCTTCAATCAGTTTGGTGAATACGCCCCCGAGCGTTTCGATACCTAACGACAGCGGCGTTACGTCAAGCAACAGTACGTCTTTCACATCGCCGGCGAGCACGCCGCCTTGGATAGCCGCGCCTACCGCCACGACTTCGTCGGGATTAACACCTTTGCTGGGTGTTTTGCCGAATATTTTTTCCACCAGCGCCTGAATGGCGGGAATACGCGTAGAGCCGCCTACTAATATGACCTCGTCAATCTGCGAAGCGCTGTAGCCTGCATCGGCTAAGGCTTTCCGGCAAGGTTCGGAACAACGCTGGATCAATGTGTCGGACAATTGCTCAAATTTGGCGCGGGTCAGCGTTTTTACCAGGTGTTTGGGAATACCGTCCACCGGCATGATGTACGGCAAGTTGATTTCGGTGCTTGCCTGGCTTGACAATTCGATTTTTGCTTTTTCCGCGCTTTCTTTCAAGCGTTGCAAAGCCATCGGGTCTTTACTCAAATCCAATCCGCCGTTTTCGTTTTTAAATTCCTGCACCAGCCAGTCAATGATTACCTGGTCGAAGTCGTCGCCGCCGAGGTGTGTGTCGCCGTTGGTGGATTTTACTTCAAACACGCCGTCGCCCAAATCCAGGATGGATATGTCGAATGTACCGCCCCCCAGGTCGAACACCGCTACTTTGGAATCCTTGTGTTGCTTGTCGAGCCCGTATGCCAGGGCGGCAGCCGTAGGTTCGTTGATGATACGTTTCACGGTCAATCCTGCAATTTCGCCGGCTTCTTTCGTGGCTTGCCGTTGCGAGTCGCTGAAATAAGCAGGTACTGTAATCACGGCTTCGGTAACTTCCTGCCCGAGGAAATCTTCGGCGGTCTTTTTCATTTTTTGCAGTACCATTGCCGAAATTTCCTGCGGTGTGTACGTTCTGTCGTTGATTTTCACGCAGGGTGTTTCGCCCTTGCCTTTGACTACTTCATAGGGCACGCGTTTCATTTCGCTCTGCACTTTTTCGAAAGGTTCGCCCATAAAACGTTTTATGGAGAATATCGTTTTCGTGGGGTTCGTGATAGCTTGCCGTTTGGCGGGGTCGCCGATTTTGCGTTCGCCGTTATCGGCGAATGCGACCACCGAAGGGGTGGTGCGTTTTCCTTCGCTGTTGATGATGACTACCGGTTCGTTGCCTTCCATTACGGACACGCATGAGTTGGTAGTTCCTAAGTCTATGCCTATTATTTTTCCCATAATTGTAATTTTTTATTGTTTCTTATTTGTTGTTTGCCGGATTTACAGGCAATGATTGTGCCAAAACTGTTTTCTGACACATTGGCAGAAAAACGCGGTTTGGTTGGAAACCACAAGCGAGTTACTTTCCGGATAAAAATTTTTTCATAGCTTTGTAGCCGCATAATAGAGTAAGTAACCTAAATTATCATAATAAAAACCACAAAAACCATGTCAGTAGAAGGAAAAAAACGGGTGGTAACGACCCACGCCTTATATGAAATGAAACAACGCGGCGAAAAAATCGCCATGCTCACGGTGTATGACTACACAATGGCGCGTATCATGGATACGGCGGGTATAGATATTATGCTGGTGGGCGATTCTGCAGCCAATGTAATGGCAGGTCATGAAACGACGCTCCCTATTACGCTTGACCAGATGATTTACCATGCGCAAAGCGTGGTGCGCGCCGTGAAGAACCCGATGGTAGTGGTCGATATGCCTTTCGGCACCTACCAGGGCAACTCAAAGGAAGCCGTACATTCGGCTATCCGCTTGATGAAAGAAAGCGAAGCCGACGCCGTGAAGCTCGAAGGCGGCAGGGAAGTGTTGGAATCGGTACAGCGTATCCTGTCGACGGGTATTCCCGTGATGGGGCATCTGGGTTTGACGCCGCAGTCGATTTTGAAATTCGGCACTTATTCCGTCCGCGCCAAAGACGAAGCCGAAGCCTCGCGGCTGCTCGAAGACGCCCACCTGCTCGAAGATGCAGGTTGTTTCGCTATCGTACTGGAAAAAATCCCCGCCCTGTTGGGCAAACAAGTAGCCGGCGAACTGAAAATCCCACTCATCGGCATTGGCGCCGGACGATTTGTGGACGGACAGGTGCTGGTAACACACGATATGCTGGGACTGAACCGGGAGTTCTCGCCGCGCTTCCTGCGGCGGTATGCAAACCTGTGCGATGACATGCAAAA
>JAIRLT010000008.1 GCA_031259225.1 Prevotellaceae bacterium | reverse complement strand
TCATGAATGTACGTTTTCCATACCGTCTCCAAGTACCAGCATTCAAAGACCCGTAAACGGGTATTATCGTAAGACCGGAAAAAATCCACATGCGCCGCTTCTTTTCCGGTCAATCCGTCATTACCGTTGGTTGGACAGGTCTCCATGGCAAACCGCCGGCGCATCCATGCTTCATCGTCCGCCGTTTTACAAAATTGCGACAGCAGTTGATCCAAACTTAAATCATGGATAACGCCTATCCGGCACAGGTCGTTCAACCGGATGTCCTTTACGTCGGCATTAAAGAAAATACGGTTATAGTCGATGTTTTCTATATAGACGTCGCTGCGGTCATATTCCTTAAAATAGCTGTAAGATAATCGTTGAATAAGCGCTCCCGACAGGAGCAGGTACTGGAGGTTTTGTGCATCTAATTCCGGTAACTGGTTCGCCGTAGCTACCGCTTGCAGGATGTCCGTTAATATCGCTTCCTGCCCGGACTGGTCGGGATTACGGACAAAGACCACGGGCTTGTCCGCATTGTTACGGTATTGTCCAAGGATGTTCCGGACGATGGAAGAAAGGATATTTTGCACCACCGGCGTCTTGCCCTGCCGCTTGATGTATTCTTTTTCCGTGATAGTACGTCCTTTCCGGTCGGGGTCTTCCACCAGATCGCCCCATTGGTCGCCGTCCACATAACGGGCGGTGCGCCTTGCTCGCTGCCGGAAAGCATGCAGGCTGTCCCAATCGCGTTGCGCCTGTTCCAGGATTTGAAGATACCCGCCCGTTACATGAAACCGGTCTGCCGGCGTATGGGGACTTCGGGAAGCGGAGGCGCTTTCGTCCGCACCGGCTGCCCGGAGTGTTCGTTTATCATATCTGTCAATAGCCGTCATCCTGTCAGGTGAGTTGCATGCTGTTTTCTTTTGGCGGATGTATATCCGCATCTACCCATTGCCCGTTCAATGGCGAAGTGTTCGTATCTGTGGCAGTGGCAGTAGTGGTGGCGTCTGCGGTTGTTTTTGAAAAATTTCCTGCCGCGCCCATGGCGCTGTGCAGCCCCGACTGTACCAGGTTATTGCCGGACTGCGCCTGCAGGTCATGCAGGGTATGTTGTTGCCCCAAAATACTGCGATACCACTGCCGGAGATTATTACGGTAAGCATTGGCGCCGCCGGCTACCTGCCGGACAATGCCGGCATAGCCTTTGTTGGCGCGTTCGCGGGCGGCAAGCCGGGCTTCGTGCGTAGCGCCGCCCAGCACGGCGCGCCCTTCATCGCGCACGGCTTGTTCGCGCAGGGTCTCTTTTGCCGTCTCTAATACCGCCCGCGCCTCCGGCGTATCTACATACGGCGTATTTTTTTCTTTTTCATAATCCGCCTTTTGTTCATCAATCAGCCGCTGCTGCGCTTTGCGGGCTTTGTTATTCTGAAGAGCCCCCATGATAGCCGACCCTGCGGAAGCCGCCAATGCTGCAATAGCTAAAAAGGGGAATGCCAAGGGAAGTAACATGTGTTTTTACTTTTTTAATTATTCTTTGCAAAGGACGGACTTCCGGCGGAAAAACTTACTTACAGGATAAGTCTTTTTCCCTATATTATAAGGAAAATTGCTTATAAAATAGGCAAAAGGATGAAGAGATATGGCGTACTTTGCACACACAAAGAAACCAACGATACATCACCTTATAACATAAAATAAGTAAAATTATGGGCGGCATAAAAGGTAAAACGAATAATAAAAACGGACGCCCGCCGGGAGCGGTGAATAAGCTGGCAAGGGCGCATAAAGAACGCCTGTCGGGGTTATTAGCCGAAAAATACCAAATATTTACCCGGCGCTTGGAGGAACTGGAAGCAAAAGATTTTGTGAAAGCCTATATTGATTTATTGAAATATGTCGTCCCCCCGGCGCAGCCCGCACAGGAAGCCACGCCGCACGACAGGAACAGCGCATTAAAAGAACGCATCATGGAAGCATCGAAAACTACCGCCGGAAAACAACCGGAAAAGGCGACGGCAAATGAATGCAGGAAACAACGAAAAACGACAAAAAACAAACAGAATGCAAAAACAGCATAAACTGACCGGCATCGTCCGGAATATTCCCGAAAGTGTCAGCCCGGATTTTTCCTGCGCGGAAGTCATTAACCTGCGGGAAAAAAACGGCGTATGGCGGGCGACAGGAACAAAAGAGGCGGTAGTGGCGGAAAATCCGCTGGCGGGTTCATGCCAATATATCATCAATGAAAATTGCGTTGCCTGCGGGGCTTGTGTAGCAAATTGCCCCAATTACGCCATAATACATAACAGTGCAAACAACCGGTATGATATAGACCAAACAACTTGTGTCAAGTGCGGGAGTTGTTTGGCTGTTTGTGAATATGGCGCGATAAAAGAAGAATATCTTTTTGAAGATAATAAAAAGATAAAACTGTTCCTGCATACTACCGGCGATACGAAACAGATGATTGGCTTTTCCGATGGAGCAGTGAAGTACTTCGATTTCCCGGACGGGCAAACAGCTACTATTATTTTGAATTTACCGGGAGCAGACGCTAACCGGGCAGTGCGGTTTAATGCGGTGGGGAACATATTGGTGATTTTTGTGGAGCCGGCAGCAGGGCAAGCGCCTTATACGAAGTATGTGATTTGGAAAGCAGATGCCAATAATGTGAAGAAATATTATGTGTTGCCGGATTTGGCGACGCCGACATTGGAGTTCGGACTGCAAAAACGCCTGCTGGCAGGTGGCGGGCAAACAGGATACGGACTGCTGACCGCCGTGTACCATACCATAGACGGGCATTATATCCAACAGCAGCCACCCCTGTTATTTAATTATGGGGACAAAGAAGGCGACTATGGGCGGACGCCGGTTTTCCTGCGCAAGAAAGGCGCCCGGTTTATTCCCGCCGAATGGGAAGGGATTATTGACGGGGTATCCGTATTTTCTACCACCCCACAAACAGGCATTGACAAATATACTTTTGATAAATATTTGGCTGATGAAGGCAAGATATTTTATAAAATTTTTGATACCGCTGAATTACTACCCAGACCCGCCCGTACATTGGTTACGGGATTGCTGGAAAATTATTATACCCATGAAACCGACGGTCCCGACAAATGGTTTACTATTCCTGTCAAAATCGTCATCGCGGAAGAAGCGTTACCTGCCGTGTTAAAATTCGGCAATCAAAATTATTATGAAAACACGGGTATTTTGAGAGAGGATAATTATTTATTCTATAAATCCGGCGAACAGCCCATAAACCTGCATATCGTTATAAAGTTCTTATTTAATCTGTCGTTTAGCGGTAATCCGATAAACTGTAGTATGCTTGACCTGCGGCTGGTCGCTTACAACGAAGCAACCAACCTGTATCGCGCCACTACGTTGAAATCATTTGCAGTACCTAATCCGCCGACCGTTACGACCATTTCCGAAACAATTTCTTACGACGGTATTGTAGAAATTACAGAAGAGGGATATTATTACTTAGTGCTGCAATGGGGGACGCTGCAATTTCTGGTTAAGGGAGAGGTGGCGTTAAGCGTACCGGAAGTATGTTCTTTCAGCTATAATCCCCGCGACGAATCGGATGTGATAGTAAATTACCTGCATATACCGGACAGGGATGTATTGAAAACAAGAACCGCCCTGCTGCTGTCGGAGTGCATCAACCACAATATCTATGGACACTGCGAAATGAATTATAATTCACGGTTGTTTTTGGGGGATACGACCAGCTTGCTGTTTAAGGGATATTCTCCGGAAGACTACGGCGGGAAAGAGGACAGTTTTGCAAGCCTGATAACGCAGTGTTATGTGGTGTACCTGCGTACGGAAGACGGGGAAAAAGTGGTGCGCTCCGACTGGTCGCCTATTTATCGTTTGAATTTGGGAACGAGCCGATATTACCTGAAATTGCCCACGCTTATCAGTTATCCCGATTACCGGGCATACAAGGCAGTGCTTTATCTCCGGAAATCCGGCAAGGTTTATAAATTCCGGGAATATGATTTGACGGCAAACAAAGACGGTAATTATGCCTATTCCTATGTCTATGCTTTTGATAAATTATTAAATGAAGACATATTATTGCCCACTACGCTTTCACCTAAAACAGGAACCGGAAGCGATTATAGCGTGTTGCTTCCGGAGGCAACAATTCAATTGCCGTCCGACCTTTCGACGCTTGGTCTGGAAGAAACTACTTTGCCGGCAACCGATAATGCTATCCGCACAGTCAATAATACGGCGGTGTCGGCATTGCATTTACCGATGTTTTATCCGGCGAAACAGTACAATATTGTCGGGAATAAACGGGTGCTTGGGTTTGCGGCAAACAATCTTTCCATTGACGCCAGTAATTTTGGGATGTATCCGGTATTCGTATTTTCGGAAAACGGGATTTACGCGATGGAATTGGGTACGGGCGACGTGCTGGTTACCCGCATTGTGCCGCTAAGCGGGGATGTTTGCATAGATAAAAGCAGTATTACCAATATCGGCGGGGCGACGCTGTTTGCAAGCAAGGACGGGCTGCGGATATTACAGGGACAGCGTTCGCAGAAATTAACAGCCATGCTGGAAAACTATACGGGTAATCCATTATCGGGTAACCGGCATTTTGAGGCTATCCTCACAAAGTACGGGTTGAATGGGTTGGTTTCGGATTATGGGGATTTCCATGATTTCCTGTACGGTGCAAAAACTTACCTGCACTACAAGGAAAATGAAGTGGTGGTTACGAATGAAGCATTTCCGTACAGTTATGTATTGCATCTTCCCAAAGCTTCCGAAGACGGCGGCATCTGCATTTCCAA
>JAIRLT010000005.1 GCA_031259225.1 Prevotellaceae bacterium | reverse complement strand
GCCGCCAGAAGTCTTGGCGGCATTGCCAGAACATTTGGCGGCGCCGCCAGAAGTCTTGGCGGCATTGCCAGAACATTTGGCGGCGCCGCCAGAAGTCTTGGCGGCATTGCCAGAATATTTGGCGGCGCCGCCAGAAGTCTTGGCGGCATTGCCGGAACATTTGGCGGCGCCGCCAGAATATCTGGCGGCATTGCCGGAACATACAACGCACGTCCCGGATCCCGGAACAGGTAACGCGGGTGGCGGAGAATACCTCGTGTCTGTTCGGACAAAGACCCTATAGTGATTAATGGTTAGTGGTTAATGATTAGCGCCGGCGCGCCAGCCCATTCTCCATTCACCATTATCCACTAAAAAAGCGCCAGTAAGTCGTTTAATTTTGCGCGGATTTCGGCGGTGCATAAGTTGCCGGTACTGCCTTTGTGGGTGTGGGCAACGGTTTTGTCGGGGGTAAATTTATTTTCCGCTACTAATTGCCCTACCTTTTTATAGGCTTCGCGGAAAGGCTCGCCTGCCAGCACGCGGCGGTTCACTTCTTCGACGGTAAAGAGGTAATCATATTTCGGGTCGTCCAGAATGTGCCCGTTCACCGTAATATTTTCCAGCATAAATACGGTAACGTCTAACATCGCATGCAGGGTGTCTATGGCGGGGAAAAGGATTTCCTTCAACAGTTGGTAGTCGCGGTGGTAGCCGTGCGGCAGGTTGGCGAGCAGGAGGGTAATTTCATTCGGCACGCTTTGCAGCCTGTTGGCTTTGGCGCGCAGGAGTTCCCAGACATCGGGGTTTTTCTTGTGCGGCATGATGCTCGAGCCGGTTACCAAGTGGTCGGGGAAGGAAATGAAGCCGTAGTTTTGCGAGAGGTACATGACACAGTCGGCGGCAAATTTGTTCAACGTGGCGGCAATTGCCGCCAGCGCCTGCGCTACGGCTTTTTCGCTTTTCCCGCGACTCATCTGGGCGGCAATAACGTTATAATTCATATACCGGAAGCCCAGCCCGGCAGTCGTCGCGTCCCTGTCCAGCGGGAACGAATTGCCGTAGCCGGCAGCCGATCCGAGGGGATTTTGGTTTACCACGCGGTAAGCCGCCAGAAGGATATACAGGTCGTCAATCAACGTCTCGGCATACGCGCCGAACCACAAGCCGAACGATGAAGGCATCGCTACCTGCCCGTGCGTATAGCCCGGCAACAGCGTCCCCTTATGGGTCTCGCTCAGTTGTTGCAACTGGTGGAACAGGCGCACGGTTTTATCTTTCAACTGTACGATTTCTTCTTTGAGGTAAAGTTTTATATCGACCAGCACCTGATCATTGCGCGAGCGTCCGGAGTGTATTTTTTTCCCCACCTCGCCGATGCGCTTGGTCAGCGTGAGTTCCACCTGCGAGTGAATATCCTCCACGCCGGGCTCTATCACAAATGTGCCGGCAGCCACTTCGGCGGACAGTTTTTGCAGTTCCGTACACAGCAACCGGGCTTCCGGCGCAGTGAGCAGACCGATTTGGGCTAACATTTTAACATGCGCCAGCGAACCGAGCAGGTCATATTTTGCCAGCCGCAAATCGTATTCCCGGTCGTCGCCGACAGTGAATGCCGCCACCAGTGCGTCGGCGGTAATACCTTTATTCCAAAGAGTAGTCATAGTGGTTAGTGATTAATGGTTAATGGTTAGTGCCGGCGCGCCAGCCTAAAGCTGTAAATTTGAAATAAAATTGATGTACCCGTCTATTCCCTCTTCTATTTCGCAGAGGTATACAAATTCATCGGCGGTATGCGAGCGCGCCGAATTGCCGGGTCCCATCTTGATAGCGGGAACGTCCAGCCGCATCCAGTCGGAAGTCGTCGGCGAAATGTACGTCGGAATGGACAACCGTTCGACGCATTGCAGCAATGGATGCCCGGCGGGCGTGAACGAGCAGCGGTTATCCAGCGACCGGGCGTTTAATTCGCTCTTTACCTCCGCCTGCAACAGTTCCATAATTTCCACGTTCGTATAGTATTCATTGGGGCGGATGTCCACTACAAACCGGCAAACATCCGGCACTATATTGTGCTGATAGCCGCTGTTTATCATCGTTACGCTCTTCTTCACCGCCCCCATGAGCGGCGATACCTTATCAAAGGTAAAATTCCTGATACGGGAAATATCGTCCATAGCGTTATAAATGGCATTGACGCCTTCGTCGCGCGCGGCATGCCCCTGCACGCCGTATGCCGTTCCGTCAATCACCAAAAGCCCCCGTTCGCCAATGGCAGCCTGCATTGACGTAGGTTCGCCGATAATGGCGCAATCAATGTCTTTCAGTTCCTGTGTAACCGTCCGGATGCCCGCCACGCCGGAATTTTCTTCTTCGCAACTCAATACCAGCAGCAGGTTAAACGGCAGTTCCATCGTATTGAAATAAATAAAACTTTCTATAAGCGCCACCAGCGACGCGCCTGCGTCATTACTGCCCAGACCGAAGAGTTTGCCGCTTCTTTGGACGGGCTCAAAAGGGTTTATTGTATAACCGTCTGCCGCCTTCACGGTGTCGATATGCGAGTTGAGCAACAGCGTTTTTTTCCCTTCGCTGTTCTTTTTCGAGTAGGCACAGACATTGTTGCCTATCCTGAAAGACGCGATGCCTGCCGCTGAAAGCTGCGCCGCCAAATAAGTTGCCGCCGCCGCTTCCGAACCCGAATAGGCGGGAATAGCGATTTTACCTTGCAGCAATGTGATGGCATGGGACAGTAAAGCGGATTTAGTCGTTTTTTTAGCCATAAGTCGTTTTTAGTTGAAAGTTAAAAGTTGAAGGTTGAAAATGGCTGGCGCGCCATGTGACTCTCCATTCTCCACTCTCCATTCTCCACTCGTATGCGCGTCCCGGCATTTGCCGAAAGCAAGTGGGCGGCATGTTTTATGTATACTTCCGCTACGCCGGCATGCAAGGCGGCAAAAGCATTATTTAATTTCGGCAACATTCCTTTGGAAATAATTTTTTGCTCTTTCAGTTGTTGAAAATATGCCGTATCCATTTCGGGAATAATGGAGCGGTCGTCGTCCGGATGTGCCAGCACGCCGTCCTTTTCAAAGCAAAACAATAATTTTGTGCGATACGTTTTCGATAACGCCGCCGCGATGACCGAAGCCATCGTGTCGGCATTGGTATTGAGCAGCCCGCCCTGCGCGTCGTGCGTGATAGCGCAGAAAACAGGACACAGCCCGTTGTCGAGCAACAGCGACAATACCGGGACATTGATGCTACCGGCAGCGACGTCGCCGACAAACCCGAAATCAACCGGCGCCGGCGGGCGCTTCGTAGCCGGCACCGTATTGGCATCTGCGCCGGATAGCCCGACAGCATTGCAACCTGCCTGCTGCAACTGCGCTACAATGGTTTTGTTAATCCATCCGGCATATACCATAGTACAAATTTTCAATGTTTCGGCGTCTGTTATCCGCCGCCCGTCGTGCATGCGTACCGGCACGCCTGTTTTTTCCAGCATTTCGGTGGCAAGCGTTCCGCCGCCATGCACCAGTATTTTGGGGCTTTCCAAAGCGGCAAAGTCCTGCAAAAACGATTGCAGCGCCGCCGGCTTGTCAATAACATTTCCCCCGATTTTAACGATTGTGAGCGTATCCATAGCTTTTCATCCGAGTTGCAAAGGTACGAAAAACAATGAACACCCAGAAATTTCAAGATTTCAGGGTTTAAAGATTTAAGGGAAAATTACAGTTGGCGGAAACAACGAACAAAGCCAGCATCAGGCAGCCCACTATCCGTACAACTCATATGACAAGGATGGCTACCTCCACCCGTTCCACTCTCGTTTTGCCACCAGATTAGCAGCAGTGTGTTGCAGTCAGAGGTCACATACGCCACAGCTTGACCGGGACTTGTGTAACAAGAATTTTGCTGGCGTCCGCTTCCTAAGCACGTAACGCCTGTAGCACAATACCATTGCGATATTGGCTCCCAACACATACCTTTATCACCGCAACCGTTACCCGTATATACATCCATATACATTGCCTTTGTCGGTATAGCCCACCCTGATGGACAATCAGGTCTATTTTCCGGATGATAAAAACGTACATTATTGCAGATGCCTGAAACTTTCTCATTTATATTTAAATCATCGGTGAACCACCATGTATTGTCTATTTGTACAATATGATAGATTTGTTCATCTCGACTATCTTTTATCCACGCCTCCCAATTTTGTGCGCCGCTGGTGCGTTGTTGGCAAAGATGCGTGGCGTCCATAAATAAATCGCTGCCTGTGTAGGGACAATAAAGGCTGCCTGTACCGGGACAAGCAGTTGCATCGGTAAACGTGCTTGATGAATTAACGGTTAAATCTGCTTTTGCAATTGTTTTAGTAGTGATAGTCTGTGCGGGGCTATTCACTATAAAATTGGTTGTTCCTTTAAAGGTATAAGTTCCTTTATCAAATGTTACATTCGGCGGGCAGTCGGAAGCATAGGCGCACCAATTAAAAGTAGTATTTGCCGGTATGTTCGTTAATGCTACTGTTACGATTTGGGTATAATTGCCTGCGTTTCCTTGCAACCAGAAACCTTTGTTCGTTTCCTCCGCAACCGTTCCGGGCGAAGGATGGGCAACAGTAGCGCGCGTCCACGAGCCGGAAGGCTGGTTGTTTTCTATTTTAATAAAATCAACCCATAGCCAGATTTTGGAATTGTGGCAAACTCCTTCGGGAATAGCATCCCATGATACACGGAATTGTACTGCAGGCGTAGTGTAGGTCGCACTGAGCAGTTCAATGTTAATGTGGCTTTGTGCAAATGCAGGAAAGCCTAATCCCATAAGGGAAAGAAAAGAAAGAAGAATTTTTTTCATAATAGTTATTATTTATGGTTGTTTTTTGAATTGTTTACGAATTAAAACGAATTTTGAAAATCATCCCGTCAGGGATGTACGCTCGGTAGAAACACCGGCAATCATTCTCTTTCGCATCCCGTAGGGGATGCGTCCTTTGTGCGGTTGGATGCATTCCTGACGGAATGCAAAGATTGGTACGGTGCATTTTTCTACCGAGCGATAATCCCTCCGGGATTTTTATGTACCCGGATACAAAACAACGCCGGAAGATACCGCCGGCTCGTCATTGCCATTGTAATAAATGGGGCTGGCAACATTGGAAGTTGTTGTCTTTTGTGTTGCGCAACTTGCTGCCAATAGCAACAAGCACAGGAAAAGAAGCATTTTTTTCATAAAATTTAATTTTTTAATTGTTATTATTTTTTGCAGCTTTTGGAGATTGTTTTATAGACGTACCCACA
>JAIRLT010000224.1 GCA_031259225.1 Prevotellaceae bacterium | reverse complement strand
TTTACATAATTTACTCACACGCCACCTCCTTTCTTTGTTACAACGCCGAATGACCGACACCCGATGTTTTTTTTTAATGACTCCTGATCGATCCCTGCCTCCTCCAGCAGTATCTCTAGCGCATCATACGCCATTGCCTTATCTGCCAACGCTATCTTCAAGCGTTCTACTTCTTTGTGTAAGGCTTTTAATTCTTCTGTCTCTTTTTTCATTTTTACATAGATTACTTCGTTTAACATACCCGGATAACCGTAACGTCGAACCCAGTTACGTACCGTGTTACCGCCTTTGATACCATACTTCAGGCTAACTTCTGTTACACTTAATCCGGTTCTTATTTCTTCTACTACTTTTTGCTTACAGCAAATACTGTACCGATACTTTTGCTTCGTACTTTTTGGCATATTTTGTCCTCTTTTAGGTGTCAACCTGGAGCAGGACAAGACACAGTAGGCAGTAGGCAGTGCTGGTGCGGCAGCTAATTTTCAACTTTCAACTTTCAACTTTCAACTAAAGAAGCTGCCGCGTCAGCCTAATTCCTAATTCTTAATTCCTAATTCTTAACTCCTAATTGGCTGCCGCGCTACCATGTTTCTTTCAATTGTTTTTCGATTTCGACAACATATTGCTTGAAATGTTTGTCGGTATCCATTAAATCGCGGACGGTTTTGAATGCATGGAGTACGGTAGCGTGGTCTTTTCCGCCGATTTGTGCGCCGATAGACGCTAAAGAATCTTTTGTCAAGTTACGGCTAAGGTACATGGCAATTTGACGGGCTTGCACGATTTCGCGTTTTTGTGATTTCGACAACATACCTTCGGACGTGAGGTTGAAATAACCGCAAACCGCTTTCTGTATATCGCCGATAGATATTTCGCGTTGAGAAGAACTTATTAATTTTTCCGTTGTTTCTTCAGCCAATTCCAGCGTGATAGCTTTTTTATTAAGCATTGCCTGCGCCAGTAATGAGATCAACGTGCCTTCGAGTTCACGAATATTGGTAGTGATTTTTTCCGCAATATAGCACACAACATTATCGTCAAGTTGCATGCCATTGTGGTAAATTTTATTTTGCAGGATGGCTATGCGCGTTTCCACATCCGGCATTTGCAGTTCTGCTGAAAGCCCCCATTTGAAGCGCCCCAACAAGCGTTGTTCCAATCCCTGCAATTCTACCGGCGGTTTGTCTGATGTCAGTATCAATTGTTTTCCCAACTGGTGCAGATGATTGAAGATATGGAAAAAGGCGTTTTGTGTTCCTTCTTTCCCTGCAAATTCTTGCACGTCGTCCAAAATCAGCACATCAATCATTTGGTAAAAGCGCAGGAAATCGTTTAATTTATTTTTTACCGTTACCGCATCTACATACTGTGTCTGGAAACGGTTGGCGCAAACATACAGCACAATTTTTTTGGGAAAACGTTCCTTTACGGCAATGCCAATGGCTTGCGCCAAATGCGTTTTTCCCAATCCCGAACCGCCGTATATGAATAAAGGATTAAACGCCGTGCCACCCGGTTTTTCTGCAATAGTAATGCCTGCCGAACGCGCCAGGCGGTTGCATTCGCCTTCTATAAAATTCGAGAATGAGTATTCGGAATTTAATTGCGGGTCGATTTCCAGTTGCTTCAATCCGGGAATAACAAACGGATTTGGAATATCTTTTTCCGTATTTACCAGGTAGGGGATGGGTTTATTCTTTAGCTGTGTATGCCCCTGCCGCGGATAAATAACCGAATTTTCGTTTGCCACCACTTGTACGCTGTATTCCAATTGCACATTTGGTCCCAATTCTTTCCGAAGCGCTTTACTGATTAAATCAATGAAATGTTCTTCGATGTATTCGTACATGAACGAACTGGATACTTCAATGGTGAAAACATTGTCCTTTAATTTTAGCGGGACAATAGGTTCGAACCATGTTTTAAAACTTGATGGGGGAATGATGTCGCGTATCACTTTCAAGCAGTTATTCCAAACTTGTTGAGGATTTTCAGTTGGTGGCATATTCATAAAAAATCTAATAGGTTTAGAAAAAATCAGACGTTATATTTTTGAGAAGACAAAATTGAAAAAAAAAATCTAATAAAAAAATTTTTTTTGCATTGCATATTTGATTTTTTTTATAATACCTTATTTTTCAACTATAAAAAAAATACAGTTTTTAAAAAATTAACATTTATACCTACCTTTTTTATGGTAGAAAATAAAATTAAAATAAAGACAGCCGCACATATTTTTTCGGATTTTTTTGCAGGTCTTTAATCAATTCATCCAGACTGTTCAACGTAGCGGATAAGTTGCGGTACAATGTGTCGTTTTGTAGTAGTTGCCCTACGGTTCCGCTGGTATCGCCGGCTTGCGCCAACAATACGTTCAAGCGGTCGATGGTTGCCTTTACATCGAGCCGGCGGAGCGTGTCGGAAAATTGCGAGAAATTAGTGGCTATCGTATGTATATTTTCGCTATTGTTGCGCAAAGTGGATGAAAAGACATCAAGGTTTTCCAGCGTATTATTCAGATGCCCGTTTTTCGCGCCAAGCGTTCCGGTAATTTGTTCGATATGCTGCAAACTTTTCTGCAAACTGCTGGCGCTTGCTTCCAAATTTTTTTGTGTTTCGTCGGTCAATATATTATTTACGGCGGTTATAGTGGTATTCAGGTTAGCGAGCAGTATTTCCGCTTGCTCTTTCAACGGCATTAGCGAACTTAGCATGTCCGGTGCAATGCTTGACGACAGGTAGCTTCTCGAAGCGGCAATGACAGGGCTGTCGCCGGTTAAAATGCGGATACCGTTTCCGCTCATCAATCCGGTCGAAAAAATTTCCGCAACGGAATTATCGGGAATATTATACGCCTTCTTAATTTGTACGGATACCAAGAATTGTTGCTTGTCTTCTTCGTATGTTATACCGGAAATAATGCCTATTTTCAATCCTTTCAGGAATACCGGCGAAGAAGCCGACAAGCCGTCCACCCTTTCGTAGTTTATGTAATAGGTCGCGTGGGTATTGAAAATATCTTCGCCTTTAAGAAAATTGAACAGCCAATACATACCTATTATAATTACGACTGCATAAATTCCTATTTTAACTTCTTTTTTGATTTGCATAGCTGGTTATTTTATTGGTTTAATAATTTTGTTGTCTTGGATGGCGACCACGAAAGCGCGTGGATATTCTTTACGCAACTCGTTGCATACGGTTTGCGCTTGTTCTTCCGTTTCGTAATTGCCGGTGGTATATTTAAATAATTGTTCATCCGGAAAGCAACGGACGTTTTCCAAACCGGAAAACTCTGCGGCATTCACCGGTCGCTTTACGGATAGAACAAAAACTTGTATGGCATAAGTTATAGGCGATTTCGAGATGGTGGTAAACGTCCTTTTCGTATTGGTAGTGGGGGGCGGTGTTGCTGTTGCCCTCCGGTTGTTGTTGGGTGTTCCGGTAGCCACCGTGTTGCCGGCAGTTGCGTTCACGGTATTTTCCGCACCCGGTTTGTGCTTCCGTTCGTAGTACATTTTATAATTGGAAAATGCCGTGGCAATACATTTGGCAATGCTTTCCCGTGTTTTTTCTTTTTTTAACAACTCTTCTTCGTCGGGATTGGAAAGAAACCCAACTTCGATCAATACGCTGGGCATGGCGGTACGCCATATTACCAATAGCGGTTGTTGTTTAATTCCCCGGTTCTTTTTCACCGGCGAACCTTTTTCCATTTCGTCTTGCACCATAGAGGCAAACATTAAACTCTGGTCGAAATAGGAATTTTGCATGAGCGAGAAAATAATGAATGATTCGGGCGAATTCGGGTCGTAGCCTTCGTATTTAGTGGCATAATCTTTTTCGTAACTAATCACGGCGTTTTCCCGCTTTGCCACTTCCATATTCCTGTCCGATTGATCCATCCCCAATATATACGTTTCAAATCCGCTGATAGAGGTATTTCTCCTATTCGGTACGCTATTGGCATGAATGGAAATAAAAAAATCCGCGTTGTTCCGGTTGGCGATATTGGTGCGTTCCGTCAGTTCTACGAAGACGTCGGCATCGCGCGTGTAAATGGTTTCGACGTCCGGATGGGCTTCGTTGATAAATGCGCCTGCTTTCAAAGCTATATCCAGCACTACATTTTTTTCTTTTAGTTGCTTTCCTATCACTCCCGGGTCTACACCGCCATGCCCGGCGTCAATAACGACTTTACGGATTTGAATATCGCCGGCAGTAACTTGCGCCTGTAATACACCTGTACTTATTGCCGGTAGTAGGAAACAGAGGTATCGTAAAATATTTTTGAGATATAAAATCATCTTTTTGCCGGAATAGTTTAGTGAATAAAAAAAATCAACTAACTTTGCAACCTATTTGCAAAAATAGTACATTATTTTGAATAATCATTATTGAAAACGGTATATTCATATATTTTCATTATTCTGTTTTTGCTACCTTGTCTTGCCAGCGGCTTTCATGGTTATGCCTGCGACACGATAGCTACAACGCAGGATACGCTGTTATCCGATACCCTTGTTGCCGTTGCCGATACGTTGCCGCCGGTTGCCGATACCCTTGCCTCTAAAAAGGAGGGTTCGCTGGAAGACCCGGTATTCAGCGATGCAAAAGATTCCATCGTCTATGATTTTACCGGAAAAGAACGGATGATTTATTACTATGGCGATGTGGCGGTAAAAAGCGGCGATACGGAAATAAAAGCCGATTACATGGCTTACAATTTTGAAACACGTGTTGTTTTTGCAGCGGGCAGGCAGGATACTACCGGGAAATGGATAGGTACCCCGGTGATGAAAGAAAGCGGGAAAGAGTATGCCATGCAAACGATGTATTATAATTTTTCGTCGGGCAAGGCAAGAATAAACGAAGTCCTCACACAAGAGGGCGATGCTTACCTGCATGGGACGGTCATTAAGAAAATGCCGGATAATGCTATCAATGTAGCTGACGGGAAATATACCGTTTGCGATGCGCCCCATCCGCATTTTTTCCTGAAACTGTCGCGCGCCCGGATAACGCCGGAACCGAACAGTCAAACGGTTTTCGGTCCTGCCTATTTAGTCATCGAAGATGTGCCGACGCCCCTGTTCCTTCCTTTCGGGTTTATCCCGAAACGCAACGACCGGAGCGGCGGATTTCTTTTCCCTTCTTTCGGCGAAGAAGCAGCGCGCGGTTTTTATGTAACCGGCATCGGCTGGTATTTTGTCTTCGGCGAATATTTCGATTTAGCGCTCACGGCAGATTATTTTACATTGGGGACATACGGTTTCCAAGCGGTATCGCGCTATAAGAAAATGTACAAATTCGACGGGTCTTTTAATTTGCAATGGCGGGAAAATGTATCGGGACTGCAAGGTTCGTCCGATTACAATGCGTCGCGCGAGTTCTCTATCAACTGGCGGCATCAACAAGACCAGAAAGCCAATCCCAACATGTCGTTTGGCGCAAGCGTTACGTTCATGACCGCATCGTACCGGCAACATAACAGCCAAGCCAACCCGCAAAGGGCTTTGCAATCATCGGCAAACTCGAGCATCTCGTTCCGCAAGTCGTGGGAAGGCTCGCCGTTCAACCTCTCGGTAAACCTGACACATAGCCAGAATATGCAAGACAGTTCGTATGTACTGACATTGCCCAATTTTACGTTTACCATGAACACTATTTACCCCTTCAAGCGGAAGAACGCCATAGGGAAAGAACGTTTTTACGAACGTTTTGCATTGGGTTATTCGACTACGTTCGATAATAAAATCCGGTTCAAGGAATCGGAATGGGGAAGTCCCGACTTTTGGAAAAAGCTGGAGAACGGCATGAAACATAATTTCAACATCCAACTCCCGTCGTTCAATGTATTAAACCATATCCAACTCGCCCCCAGCGTTACTTACGGGATGACCATGTTTTTCCAGCATACCGCCATGTCTTACAACGATTCGACAAAAAGGGTGGAAGAAGTGAAAAGCAACGCTTTTTCGGAACTTCATTTCAGCCATGACCTCAGTTTTGGTATTTCGGCAAGCACCCGCCTGTACGGCACTTTTATGTTTGGGCGTAATGCCTTTATACAGGCTTTCCGCCACATGATATCGCCGAGCATCAGCGCGTCGTTCCGTCCCGATTTGGTTACGTGGGGCTGGAACAGGGGGTATAGAACCTACCGGAGGGACAGTACCGATGTGGAATATTATTCCTATGCCGGCGTTTACTCGCCTTCCGGCAGGGGACGCTCTGCCGGGCTCAGCTTCTCGTTAAGCAATAACCTTGAAGTGAAAATACGCAATAAAAAAGATACCGCCAACGGCGGTACCACCAAAATAAAATTAATTGAAAACCTCAGTTTGAGCAGCAGTTATAATTTCTTGGCGGATTCCATGAAACTTTCAAATATCAGCATGTCGCTAAATACAAATATTGCAGGGAAAGTAGCTTTGAATGCCAATGCTTCTTTCGACCCGTATGCCGTAGATATTAATCATGGCGGTCGGAGAATAGGCAAATATGCCGTAAGCGCCGGGCAAGGGCTTGCACGCTTGATAACTTTTGGTTTTTCTTTCGGCTACCAGTTCAAGGGCGGTGAAAACGGATTTAAAAATAATGCGCCATCGTTGGACGGCGTCCCGCACTATCATCCCGAAACCGGTGAATACCTCTATACCGAATACCAATTCTACCAGGACTTCAAAGCGCCCTGGTCGCTTGGTTTCAACTATTCGTTTAACTATAATACCAGCTACGTGCAAAACAACGTTTCGGGCATAGGAATAAAACAGAATAATTACATACAAGCGCTGGGATTGAACGGGCAGGTGAAATTGACGGAGGCGATGAACGTTTCGGTAGCATCGGGGTTTGATTTCAAAAACCTGAAATTGACGGTGACCACCTTTAATATCCATTATGATTTGCATTGTTTTGAATTTGCCGTTTCATGGACGCCTTTCGGAAGTTACCGGAGTTGGAATTTCCATTTCAATGCCAAATCGTCCATGTTAGCCGATTTGCTGAAATATGAGAAGCACGCCAGCTATGTATATTAATTCGCTAAAATCATGAACAGGTACTTGCTGTTTTTACTTTTATTATTGGTTGCTACGCCCGCTATGGCGTATTGCGTGCCGCAGGATACGGCGACTGTCCGCCAGCCGGTAGCAAAGCCGGCGTTACCGCTTTATTTCATGCCGCTTTACCGTAGCATGATTGCAAAACCAATTCAACTGGACTTTTCCATCGACCCTTTACTCGTCAATGACCCGTACAACGATGTACTCACTCAACGCAACCTGCTTTCCGTTCGCAGTATGGAACAGCAAGTAATCGGAAGATTGAGGGAAGAACACCGGCAAATGCAAATAAATACCGGCATAGCTACAGCGGTTAGCCTCTTCTTTTGGGGTGCGCTGATAGAAGAAAACGTGCGGGGCTACATCAATTACCGGAATGAACAACGCAACCAACCACCGCCGACATCCAAACCTCCGCGTCCGCCGGAACCGCGAAGACCGTAAAACGGCACACCTGCAAAACCCTGTGTTTAGGCGTATAGTTCAGTAAGCCTAAATAAAAAGAAAGGGATATCGATACAGGACAAACGCATGAAATAGATAGCAGTAGGAAGTGGTAGCATCTGTGCTTATCTACTTTGTACTCATGCGCATGTGCGCATAGGTGCTAAGCGCATGTGCGCATAGGTGCTAAGCGCATGTGCGCATAGGTGCTAAGCACATGTGCGCATAGGTGCTAAGCACATGTGCGCTTAGGTGTTGTATGCATATACGGTTAGGTATGAAATATATAGGCACAGATGCTACCACTGCCTGTTATTACCATTTCGTGCGTTTACCTTTGATATCGATATCCCCCTGAGTTCAGCTCTGAAAGTTTTTATTTTTGCATTAAAGGATTTCACAACAGCATTGGTGGAACGTTTTTCATAAAGCCTTGCGGGCAGTGAATGTCCTTCGGCTGGTGAGCAGTCGTTTTATACGTAGCTGTGTATCCCGCCAAGCAAGTAGGTTACCCCGAAGAAGGTCATCGCCACAGCAGCGAAAGCCACCACGCAATACTTGTGGAATTTGACCGGCTCACGGAACAGCGCAAGGCTCTGCCGGTGCAGCGGTATCGCGTAAACTAATAGCGTGATGAGCGCCCATGTTTCTTTGGCGTCCCAGCCCCAGTAGCGCCCC
>JAIRLT010000213.1 GCA_031259225.1 Prevotellaceae bacterium | reverse complement strand
TACCCACAAACACAAACAACATTTATAAAACAATCCCCTGCTGCAATTTTTTATTCACTGCCACTTTCACGATTTCTACTTTTGTTTGTGGGGTTTCTTAAAATGAAAACGTGAATTTTAATTTAAAATCGTTCGAGGTCTTGAGAAACCCACACCGGAAAAATAAATCATAATCCACGCTTAATATTTTTTAATATAACCCAAGCATAATGGATTTTCCGGTGTTGAAATTTCTCAAGTTTCGAACACAATAAGAAAAGATCATCATTAATGCCGCAAATATATCACTTTATTTTTTATCTACAAATTTTTTCATGTTTTTTTCTGCGTAAATGCACTTAATTTTAGCGGGTGGAAAATGGCGCGCCGGCTATTCTCCATTCTCCACTATCCATTCTCCATTAAATTAAGTGCATTTGCCCTGTTAAATATCTTTTGTATCTTTGCGCAAAAAACATTTATGAATTATAAAGTAGCGACTATGGAGTTGGACCGTTTTGGTCGTAAAGAAATTGAAATTGCCGAAAAGGAAATGCCGGGATTGATGGCTATCCGGGAAAAATATGCGGCGCAACAACCGTTGAAAGGAGCGCGGATTATGGGTTCGCTGCATATGACCATTCAAACGGCGGTATTGATAGAAACCTTGAAAGCCTTAGGTGCAGCGGTGCGCTGGGCGTCGTGTAATATCTTTTCGACGCAAGACCATGCGGCGGCAGCCATTGCCGCTACAGGCGTTCCGGTGTTTGCATGGAAAGGTGAAACGCTGGAAGAATACTGGTGGTGCACCGAACAAGCCCTGACTTTCGACGGCGGCAAAGGACCTACGCTTATTGTGGACGACGGCGGCGACGCCACATTGCTTGTGCACTGGGGCGTGCAGGCAGAGAAAAACCCGGCATTACTGGAACGCCAGCCCGCGAACAAAGAAGAAGGAATTATTTTGAATACCCTGAAAAAATCATTGGGCAAATGGACGCGCATTGCCGCTGAAATACGCGGGGTGAGCGAAGAAACCACTACCGGCGTGCACCGCCTGTACCAGATGAAAGAACGCGGCGAACTGCTTTTCCCGGCTATCAACGTGAACGACTCGGTTACCAAATCGAAATTCGACAATCTCTACGGCTGCCGCGAATCATTGGCTGACGGCATCAAGCGCGCTACCGACGTGATGATTGCCGGCAAGGTCGCGGTCGTTTGCGGTTACGGCGATGTGGGTAAAGGCTGCGCACGCAGTATGCGCGCTTACGGCGCCCGCGTTATTGTTACCGAAATAGACCCGATTTGCGCCCTCCAAGCCGCTATGGAAGGATTTGAAGTAAAAACGCTGGAAGATACGTTGCCCGAAGGCAATATTTATGTAACCACCACCGGCAACCGCGATATCATTACCATTGAACACATGGCGGCAATGAAAGACCAGGCGATTGTATGCAACATCGGGCATTTCGACGACGAGATACAAGTTGCCGCACTCGAAGCGTACCAAGGCATTCAAAAGATTAACATCAAACCGCAAGTAGATAAATACGTATTCCCCGACGGGCATGCGATTTTCCTTTTGGCGGAAGGGCGCTTAGTGAATTTGGGGTGCGCTACGGGACACCCGTCGTTTGTGATGAGCAATTCGTTCAGCAACCAGACGCTGGCGCAAATCGACCTGTGGCAAAATAACTACGAAATTGATGTGTACCGCCTGCCGAAAAAGTTAGACGAAGAAGTAGCGCGTCTGCACCTGGAACAATTGGGCGTGAAACTTACACGCCTCTCCGACGGGCAAGCCGCCTACATTGGCGTTCCTGTCGAAGGTCCCTACAAACCGGAACATTACCGGTATTAGGCGGGGCAAGGGGCGCGGAGGCGCAGTACGCAGTCGATAAGCAGCAGGAAAGATATCCGTAAATAAAGAGAGCCGTCCGGAAACCGGACGGCTCTCTTATTGATGTATTCCCGTGTCCCGTTAAATAATTTTTTCCAGTTTATCGGTGTTCTTGGCGATATCTTCGTCGGACAAGGCATAATTTTGCAATTTGCCCGACAAGTATTGTTCGTAAGCCGACATGTCAATCAACCCGTGTCCCGACAGGTTGAACAGGATGGTTTTGGGGGTACCTTCTTCTTTTGCTTTCAATGCTTCATTAATAGTGGCAGCAATGGCATGCGCCGATTCCGGTGCGGGAACAATGCCTTCGGTTTGCGCAAACAGTACGCCGGCAGTGAAGGAGTCCAGTTGGCGGATATCCACCGCTTCAACCAGCCCGTCTTTGAGCAGTTGGCTGACAATGGTTCCGGCGCCATGGTAGCGCAATCCGCCGGCATGGATGTTGGCGGGCGTGAAAGTATGCCCCAGGGTGAACATGGGTAATAAAGGCGTATAGCCCGCTTCGTCGCCGAAATCGTATTGGAATATGCCGCGCGTCAGTTTTGGGCAAGAGGCAGGCTCGGCAGTGATGAAGCGTGTTTTCCTGCCTTCCGTGAGCGTGTGGCGCAGGAAGGGGAACGATAAGCCGCCAAAGTTCGAACCGCCGCCGAAACAGCCAATCACTATATCGGGATATTCGCCTGCCAGCGCCATTTGCTTTTCGGCTTCCAGCCCGATGATGGTCTGGTGGAGGGTTACGTGGTTCAATACGCTGCCCAGCGTATATTTGCAATTGGGCGTTTGCATGGCTACTTCTATCGCTTCCGAAATGGCAGTGCCCAAACTCCCTTGGTAGTCGGGCGTTTCCGACAGGGTTTTTTGCCCTGCCTTGGTGGTATTGCTGGGCGACGGAATAACCTTTGCGCCCCAAGTCTGCATCAGCGAACGGCGGTAAGGTTTCTGCTCATAACTTATTTTCACCATGTACACCGTCAGGTCTAACCCGAATGCTTTGGTGGCATACGACAGCGCTGTGCCCCATTGTCCCGCGCCGGTTTCGGTGGTGATGTGCGTCAAGCCCTCCTGCTTGCAGTAGTAGGCTTGCGCCAAAGCCGAATTTAATTTGTGCGAACCTACCGGGCTTACGCTTTCATTCTTGAAATAAATGTGCGCCGGCGTGTCCAGCGCTTTTTCAAGGCTGTAGGCGCGCACCAGCGGCGTAGCGCGGTAATGTTTGTACTGGTCGCGCACTTCGCTGGGAATTGCTATCCAGCGGTCGGTTTGGTTCAGTTCCTGGTCGGCGACGGCTTCCGCAAAAATCGGATACAAATCTTCGGGCTTTAACGCCTGTTTCGTACCGGGATGCAGGATGGGCATCGGTTTGTTCTTCATGTCCGGCACAATGTTGTACCATTGTTCCGGAATTTCTTTCTCACTTAAGAGAAACCGTTTGGTTTTTTCCATAATTTTGTTCTTTATTTTATTGTTGTTATTGTTTACCTAATAAGAAAAATGACCCATTGTTTATCGCAAACAACAGTATAATTTTCTTAACTATTATGTGTATGTGGGTTCATTAAATGTAAGTTTGGAATATTTTTGAAATCCGGAACATTCCGGGTTATCAAAACAAAATTATACACCAGAGCTGTAGCAGCTATAATGGCATCAGGCAGTTTAATGTGATGCGTTTTGCGTATATCAATACAGGTTTCGACTATTTTACCTGTTAAATCTAATATCATAACATCATCCATAAAATGAGCAAGTAACCGGTAATATTCTTCTGGAGCATTAAAACCAAGTATCTCAATTTTAGTGATGACTGACACTTGTGGGTTAGTATTTATTACCTCGCTCATAAATTCCATGCCTGCAGGAGAAATTTTATTACCGAGATAATCAATAATAGCATTGGTATCCATTAAATAGTACGGCTTTCCCATTCGTTACGGCTTTGGGTTACATAATGCTGGAGTTCGTCGGCAATAGTGGACGGTAATTTGCCGGCATATTTTTCCGAGATTTTTTGTGAAGACAGTATGTTTTTTTTCTTCACCGAGATGAAGTGAAGCGCTTCCAAATCTTCCAAAAGGCGATAAACATTATTATTTTTTACTTGCACAAGTAGCGTTTCCATGACGGATTTATTTTTTGCGCTACAAATATACAGGAAATTTTCGGATTACATACAAATAGTTAAAAATTTCCTGCAAAATTTATAGAAAAAAGTTCAGCACTTCGCGCGGTGAATGCGCTGCGGGCAATAAAACGGCAAATACCGCCCCGTCATTGCGAGCGAAGCGAAGCTCCCTAACCCCCAAAGGAGGAGCAAGGATGCGTAATATTATAGTAATTTTTATTCATTGTTCATTATTCGTTCCCGCGCTTCCTTTTCCCCCTTCGGGGGTTAGGGGGCTTCTTCGCCGCTCCGGTCGGAATAACGGCGCAATAGCACTCCGGCACCAGTGCGCTTGCCGCGACTTACGACTTATGACTTACGACTTATGACTAAAACAATCTGTTTTTTTTTGTACATTTGTGCGGAAAGAATGCAATGGTTGCATTTTAAAATATTGAAACCGTTATGATCCGCGCCGAACAGCTAATAAAAACATACGACAGCCTGCAAGTGCTGAAAGGAATAGATTTGGAAATCCGCCGGTCGGAGGTGGTAACAATAGTGGGGGCGAGCGGGGCGGGGAAAACCACGCTGCTGCAAATACTCGGCACACTGGGCAAGCCCGACGCAGGGCAAGTGTATATCGGCGGGGTGGCGGTATTCGATTTGAACGCGAAGGCGCTGGCGGATTTCCGCAACCGGCATATCGGGTTTGTCTTCCAGTTTCATCACCTGTTGCCGGAATTTACGGCGTTGGAAAATGTGTGCATGCCGGCGTTCATTGCCGGAAAGAAATATGAACAAGCCGCCGCTCGCGCCAAAGAATTATTAGATTTTTTGGGATTGAAAGACCGGATGGCGCACAAGCCGGACGAACTGAGTGGCGGCGAACAGCAACGGGTAGCGGTGGCGCGGGCATTGATGAATGAACCGTCGGTGCTACTGGCGGACGAGCCGTCGGGCAACCTCGACAGTAAAAATAAACAGGAATTGCACCGGCTTTTTTTCACCTTACGCGACCAACTGCACCAAACAATTGTCATCGTTACACACGACCCGGAACTCGCCGCCATGAGCGACCGCACCATCACCATGAGCGACGGGAAAATCAGATGACTAATTTAGTTGAAAATTGAAAATTAGCTGGCGCGCCGGAAACGATTTACGGATTTACAGATTTACAGATTTAGGCTGACGCTTCGCAAATGGAGAATGGATAGTGGATAGTGGAGAGTTAGCTGCCGCGTCAGCCATTTTCAACTTTCAACTCTCAACTTTCAATTTATGATTTATGACTAAAACAATGAAGAATGAAGCCGGCGCCCCGATATTCCGGTTCAGGCAATTTAGTGTGGCGCAGCAGTCGGCGGCGATGAAAGTGAATACCGACGGCGTGCTGCTGGGCGCATGGGCGGATGTATCCGGCGCCCGCCGGATATTGGACGTGGGCGCCGGCACGGGCGTTATCGCCCTGATGCTGGCGCAACGGAACGCTGCCGCCCAAATTGACGCCGTAGAGATAGATGCGCTTTCGGCGCAGGAGGCAAGGGAAAATGTACAAAACAGCCCATGGCGCCACCGGATAACGGTTTATGGGCAATCGTTCCAATCGTTTGCTGCGCAAAATGCCGCACGCTATGATTTGGTGGTTTCCAATCCGCCGTATTTCACCAAAGCCCTGTTGCCGCCATCGGAAATACGCAAGCGGACAAGGCATACAGAAGAATTGCCGCATGAAGAACTGTTGAGCGGCGTAAAAAAAATATTGCAACCGGATGGCGCATTCTGTGTGGTGCTGCCCTTTACCGAAGGGTTGGCTTTTATTGAGCAGTCGGCGGCGCATCAACTTTTTTGCACACACCAAACCGCCGTGTCCGGCAAAATGGGGAAAGCGCCCAAACGCTTGCTGCTGCATTTTTCGGCAGCGCCCGCACCCGTAAAAAAAGATGCGCTCATCATCCACCGCAGCGACGGCAGCTACACGCCCGGATACAAAGCGCTCACCGGCGCATTCTACCTTTTTAATGAATAATGAAGAATGAACAATCTGTATCACCGGAAAAAAAATCTGTAAAAAATAACGAATAGTATTCATTGTTCATTATCCATTAAATTTGTACCTTTACATCCTTAAAAAACATATATGGCAACCGTATCTTCTACAAAAGAAAAAACGACTGGGGAAACGCCGCTGATGAAACAGTACGCGGCGATTAAGGCGAAGTATCCCGATGCAATTTTGCTGTTCCGCATGGGCGATTTTTATGAAACTTTCGGTGAAGACGCTATCCGCGCCAGCGAAATTTTGGGCGTTACATTAACGCGGCGCGCCAATGGCGCTGCGGCAGCCGTAGAGCTGGCAGGGTTTCCGCATCATGCGATAGATACTTACCTGCCAAAACTGGTACGCGCCGGGCAGCGCGTCGCTATTTGCGACCAGTTGGAAGACCCGAAACTGACGAAAAAACTCGTGAAACGCGGCGTAACAGAATTGGTAACGCCCGGCGTGGCTTATAACGACCATGTGCTGGCGCACCGTGAAAATAATTTCCTGGCATGCGTATATTTCGGCGGGCAGCATACCGGCGTGGCATTCCTTGACCTGTCCACCGGCGAATTCCACGTGGCGCAGGGCAGTGTGGAGTATGTAGACAAACTGTTGTCGAACTATGCGCCGAAAGAAGTGTTATACCAGAAAGGAGCGGAACAACAATTCACGGAAACATTCGGCACAAAATACTATACTTACAAATTGGACGAATGGCTGTTCGTCGCCGACGCCGCACATGACAAGCTGTTGAAGCAATTTGATACCACGTCGCTCAAAGGATTTGGCATCGACGGTTTACAGGCGGGAATAGTGGCGGCAGGCGCGATATTATTTTATCTGGAACTTACGCAACACGACCGCCTCCGGCACATCACCGCCATTTCGCGCGTGGATGAAGACAATTATGTCTGGCTGGATAAATTTACCGTGCGCAACCTGGAATTATTTTCTTCGGCGAACGAAAATGCCAAAACACTGATTGACGTAATAGATAAAACCACTTCGCCGATGGGCGCACGGCTGCTGAAACGCTGGATAGCCATGCCGCTGAAAGAAGTGCAACTCATCAATGAACGGCTGAATGTGGTGGATTATTTTTTGCAAAACGCCGAAGTAAAAGAGATGCTAACGTCCCACGTGTATGAAACCGGCGACCTCGAACGCCTTATTTCCAAAACGGCTACCGGGCGCATCACGCCACGCGAAGTGATACAACTGAAAAATGCGCTGGAAGCCATTGCGCCGGTGAAAGACTACTGCCAATCTGCCGGTGAACCGACATTGCAAAAAATCGGCGAACAGTTGAACCGCTGCGAAAGCATGCTCCGGCGTATCGTTCATGACCTGTGCGCCGAACCGGCAAACCAAATCGGCAGAGGAAATGTGATTAAAGACGGCGTCAGCGAAGAGCTGGACAAATTGCGCCGTATCTCGCGGCACGGCAAGGAGTATTTGTTGGAAATACAGCAGCGCGAGGCGGAACGCACCGGCATCACTTCGCTAAAAGTGAGTTTCAACAATATATTCGGCTATTACATCGAAGTGCGCAATACGCATAAGGATAAAGTGCCGGCTTCATGGATACGCAAGCAAACGCTTACCGAAGCGGAACGCTACATTACGGAAGAACTGAAACAATATGAAGAAAAAATTTTAGGTGCGGAAGAGAAAATCATTGCCATCGAGCAGCAGTTATTCAATGAGCTGGTGGTCGCGCTGGTTGATTACATTGCGCCGGTGCAACTGAACGCATCGCTTATTGCGCGGCTCGACTGCCTGCTTTCTTTTGCTACGGTGGCTTCCGGCAATCGCTATTGCAAGCCGGAAGTAAATAATGAACATGGAATAATTATCCGGCAGGGGCGCCATCCGGTAATTGAACGCATGCTCCCGGTAGGAGAAACATACGTAGCCAACGATGTGCGGTTAGACGAAAAAGAACAGCAAATCATTATTATTACCGGTCCCAATATGTCGGGCAAGAGCGCGCTGTTGCGGCAAACGGCGTTGATTGTGCTGTTGGCGCAAATAGGCAGTTTCGTGCCTGCCGACGCCGCAACCATTGGCGTGGTGGATAAAATTTTTACACGCGTGGGAGCGTCCGACAACATCACGCAGGGCGAGTCCACATTCATGGTGGAGATGAACGAGGCGGCGAGTATCCTGCATAATTTGTCGGCGCGTTCGCTGATTTTATTAGATGAAATCGGGCGCGGCACGAGCACTTACGACGGCATTTCTATTGCATGGGCGATGGTGGAATATATTCACGAGCATCCTTCGGCGCGCGCAAAAACGCTTTTTGCCACGCACTACCACGAATTGAACGAAATGGAAGAACTTTTCCCGCGTATAAAAAATTACAACGTATCGGTGAAAGAAGCCGGCAACCGTGTGATTTTCCTTCGCAAGTTGCAACGCGGCGGCGTGGAACACAGTTTCGGTATCCATGTAGCAAAAATGGCGGGCATGCCGCAACAAGTGGTACAACGCGCCGACGAACTGTTAAAGCGGCTGGAAGAAGACCGGAGGACAGGGCACAGGGAACAGGGCACGGGCAATGGGGCGCAGGGCTCGGAGCATGGGGAACAGAAAATGGAGGAGGGATTGCAACTGTCGTTTTTCCAACTCGACGATCCGGTACTGGTGCAAATCCGCGACGAACTGAAAAATATTGACATCAACACGCTCTCGCCATTGGACGCCTTTGATAAATTAAGGGAAATAAAAAAAGTCGTAAGTCATAAGTCGTAAGTCATAAGTCGTAAGTCGTAAGTCATAAGTCATAAGTCATAAGTCGTAAGTCGTAAGTCGTAAGTCATAAGTCATAAGTCGTAAGTTATAAGTCGTAAGTTGCGACAAGCGCAGTGGCGTCAGCTAAATCTGTAAATCTGTAAACCTGTAAATCCGTAAATCTGTAAATCAAAATGATTACTACCATTATTCGCTCGTTGATGAAATCGCGCTTCCGCCAAGCGGATGATTGCCGGCGGCATCCGCAGCGTTACCAGCAAGCTATTTTCAAATCCTTGATAAAAGCCGGCAGCGAAACGGATTTCGGCAAACGTTACCGTTTTTCCGGCATTGCTACTGTCAGCGATTTCCAACAATACGTCCCGCTGCACGAGTACGACCGGTTGAAACCGTTTATCGACCAAATGCGGCAAGGCAAACAACGGATACTCTGGAACACGCCGGTGCACTGGTTTGCCAAATCAAGCGGCACCACTGCCGGTAAAAGCAAATTCATCCCCGTGAGCAGGGAAGCGTTGCACCACTGCCACTACCAAGGCGCGCGTGATGTGCTGATGTTTTACATAAATAATTATCCCGGCTCCCGCCTGTTCAACGGGAAAGCGCTGACGCTGGGCGGCAGCCACCGTCCCGAAACCAATGGCAATACCCGCAGCGGCGACTTGTCGGCTGTGCTCATTCAAAATTCGCCATGGTATGCGGAATGGGTACGCACGCCGTCGCGGGAAACGGCGCTGCTGCCCGACTTTGAAACGAAAGTGCAGCGTATCGCCGAAAAAGCCATTACGCAAAATGTAACCAATTTTTCCGGCGTGCCCTCGTGGAATTTGGTATTGATGAAACGGATTTTAGAAATCTCAGGGAAGAAAAACCTGCTGGAAGTATGGCATAATCTGGAATTATTCATGCACGGCGGCATCAGTTTTGAGCCTTACCGCGAACAGTACCGCCGGCTCATCCCGTCCGACAGGATGCACTACATGGAAACCTACAATGCTTCGGAAGGCTTCTTTGCCTTGCAGGACGATCCAAATGATACAGGGATGTTATTGCTGAACAATGCCGGCATTTTTTACGAATTTATCCCGATGACGAAACTCGCCGGCGCGCTCGCCGGCGCATTCACGGCGTTTGACACGGTTGAAACAGTGCAAACGCACGTGAATTACGCGCTGGTCATCACCACCAACGGCGGCTTGTGGCGTTACCTGATTGGCGACACGGTGCAGTTCACATCCACTTATCCACACAAAATAAAAATCACCGGGCGCACACGGCATTTTATAAATGTATTCGGTGAAGAATTGATAGTCGATAATGCCATTGCCGCGTTGAAAGCCGCCTGCCAAGCCACCGGCGCACAGGTGGCGCACTATACGGTGGCGCCGGTTTTCATGGATGCTACCGCCAAAGGCGCGCATGAATGGCTGGTCGAATTTGATACGCCGCCCGCCGACACAGAACAATTTGCCGACCGGTTAGACGCCGGGCTTTGCCAAGCCAACTCCGACTACGAAGCCAAACGGGCAAAAAACACTACGCTCCGCCGCCTTACCTTGACTGTCCTCCCGCCCGGCACCTTTTACGAGTGGATGCGCCGGCGCGGAAAACTCGGCGGGCAAAATAAAATCCCCCCCCTCTATAATACCCGCGAATACGCCGACGAATTGAAAGCGATTTAGCTATTGACAAGATTTTGTTTTTTTATTGTAAATTTGTGAAAAAATAACTGCATTATGATTACATTGGTAATAAAAAACAACAGTTCGAATGCACATCAATTTCTTGCATTTGCACGTACGCTTCCTTACGTTGATGTTATTGAAGATATCGACACTGCAGAGCCCCAGTTAAAAAAATCAGTAGCAATTGCATTAAAGAAATCGGAGCAAGGAAAAGATTTGAATATTTGTAAAAGCGCCGATGATATGTTTACCCAATTAGGTATTTAACTTATGCTGCAGCCGGTTTATACCAACCGTTTTAGAAAGAGTATTGCCCGATGTGCAAAGAGGGAATATGACTTGTCGCTGTTCAAGGCTATTGC
>JAIRLT010000188.1 GCA_031259225.1 Prevotellaceae bacterium | reverse complement strand
GATTTGGGTATCCAGTAGCCGAGCGATTTAATGCCGGAAGGGTTAACTTTTCCTTCGGGCCATGTTAGGGATTGGAATTGCATACTAATTATGAATTATGAGTTATGAATTATGAGTTGGTTCCGCTGCTTCCGCTGTCTCCGCTGCCTCCCTGTCCGGGTTCTTCTGGTTCTTCGGGCACGTAATGTCCGAATTTTACACCGCAGAGGTATTCGGGCATGATGGTTTCGAAGCCCACACCAAAGTGCGTTTTCATGAATAATTGCACTACTTTCGGATTGTCCACCCGGCGGATTTCCACCTGTTCCTTGTCGCTTTCTCGGTCGAAGCCGATGTTCATGTTTTCCTTTACGGTTACATACATGAAGTTGCCTGTTTCCATGTTGTCAAGTTCGACGAAGTGTAAGCGTCCACGGCTGCTGTGCAGTTCTTTTTGCTGATAGCCTTTGTTCCACGGGGTGTGTCCAAATTCCTGCTGGAACCATGTTTCGTAGTAGTCAACAATGGACGGCGGGCAGTAGAGGCTAAGTTGCCTTCCGCGCCTGAGCATCCTGTTCAGGTTTTGGAAGATGCTTTTGAGTACGTCGCCGGCGTTGTGCGCGCCGATGGGTGTTCCGGTCAAGTCCATGTAGTTGCCAATGGCTTCCGATGCGATAGCGTCGGTAATGGCTTTGGCGAAAATGGTGTGATAGCCGTTGAAGAGGTCAGCGGAAGTGTCGCCTTCTGCGTTACGTACAGCAGTAAAGAGGTTGTCGTAGAGGGCTTCGCCTGCTTTGAGGGCTACTTCCAGCGCAATGCGCCGGGCAATAGCCATCTGGTCGGGCTTGGTAGCGGTGGGTTCGGTGTAGAGTGAGCCTAATACCACGTTTGGGTCAAATTCCTTGACGAGGTCGCCAAGGTATACTTCCCATTCGTATGGCTTGATGTTGCCGACGCCGGACGCGCCTTTTTCGGTGCGATAGGGACGAAACTGTCCATTAACGGTAAGGATACCGCCAACGATTTTCCCTTGGATACCGTTGCGTATAGTGAAGTAGGGTTTGACTTCGTCAAAGGCTACTACCGGAGCGGTCAAAATTTCCTTTTTGTATTTTGTTCCGGCTTCGATTAATGCTTGTGCAATGTTGAGGTCTTGTGAAATTCCCATAAGAATTATAAATTATGAGTTATGAGTTATGAATTATGAATTTCCTTTCAGGATGTCGCGGACATTCTGGTAGGTGTTTTTCGACTCGGCAGCGGGTTTGCCATCACCATCAGTAGGCTTTACTACGGTGGCAGAGGGCGCGCCGGCGGCGGCTTCGAGTTCGGTGATTTTCTTTGCCTGTTCGGCAATGGTGGCATCGCGGGTAGCGATAGTAGCACTGGCGGTTTGCAATTCGGTTTTTGCAGTAGCCAATCCGGTAGCGGCGGTGTCGCCGGCTACCAAAGCATTCTCAATCGCTTCGAGCTGCTGCTCGTTGAGCGAGGTCTGCCCGTCTTCAATGACCAGTTCGGTTACTTCGAGCAGGGTCATTAGGGCTGCGCGTTTTTTGTTCATTGTTGTTGAATTGTTTAGTTGTTTAGTTGTTGATTGTTGGCTGAGTTCTAAGACAGCTTGTATGGCGGTTTCAAAGGCGCCGATGCTGTCGATGAGGGTCCCGACGACTTCGGAGGCGTGGAAGGTGCGCCCTTTGAGGTGTTCGTCCTTTACATTGGGGCGGTTGGACCGGATGTCGGCGATAAACTGTTCGTTGAACGGGTTCAGGATACGTTCCCTGACGAGTTTGAAGTCGCCGGTGAGGGCAGCTTCGTATTCTTCGTTTTTTTCGGTGGACTGGTCGGCGTAAATGCGTACGTAAGTGAACCCATCAGGTTCTTTGTTGAATTTCGGGAAGCCTGCGAGTTCGATTACCGTACCGATGCAACCTATATTGTCGGTATCGCGTGAAGCGATGATTTTTTTGCAATAGCTTCCGACGTACATAGCCGCCGAACACATGCATCCGTCCACAAATGCTACAATTGGTTTTGTGAGCTGCTTGATGGCATCGGATAGTTCCGGCACCGCCGCCACCTGTCCGCCACCGGAGTCGATGAGCAGGATATGCCCGGTGACATCCTTATTCTTGTCGGCGTTCCGGAGGTTTCCGGCGATGGTGCGCGTGCCTACTATTCCCGACATGCTGTCGTGTTTTAGCATGACGCCGCGCAAGGGTTGTACGTTGATTTGCGATGTGCGATTTGAGACAGGCGATGTGCGACTGTCCGCTACATTATAGGGCTGGTAATTTTCATTGGGTTCTTCGCGCTCAAAGTGCAGACCATTGAGTACGCCACGCAATACCGGCGCATAAATTTGCGCTGTGATGGCGTCAATTTGCCACGCGGAAGTAAGCAGCTCTTTGAGGAACGAAAATTGCACTTTTTTTAGTGGTTAGTGGTTAACGGTTAGTGGTTAGTGTTTTTTACGGTACAAAAGTAGGCTTATATATAAGGTAACGAAAGGACTGTTTATTGACTATTTTATTATTGCCTAACCGTTAACCGTTAACCGTTAACCACTAACCGTTAACCACTAATCACTAACCACTAATCACTAATCCTTTTGGGCTTTTGTAGATAAGTTTTAGTTTGTAGCCGTTAGGGTTGAGTTTGGCAATTGCACGCTGGTAAGTCAGGCGCGGTAAGTAGTCGGCTGTGCCTATTAAATATTGGTACCCGTTCATGTCGGTGATACGGTAGTGATGCTGGCTTTTCAACAGTTCGAGCAGCAGCCGGTCGTTTTGTTCGGAGCTGCGCCGGAGTTCTGCCTGTATGGTCACGGTACTGAGCATTCCGGCGGGTTCCTCGCTCCATTCTTCGGCAAGGGTGCCGGAAAATTGTACGATGTTCAGTTGCTTCCAAGCTGTATTGCCGGTAACGTCTTTGTGGCGGTATTCGATTTTTTTTATTCCAAGTTTCATTATATACGGATTAAACGGATTGATACGGATTACGCGGATTGTTACGGTTAAATTAGAAGGGACAGGACGGGGACAAATCCTGACGACTTTTTTTTTATGTTTTTTTTCCGGTAACGGTAATAGGCTTTTTTCAGGGTGTCGTACTGGATGTGTTCCATAGTAATATTGTAGCTGTAGCAGTAGTCGTAGATGGCGTCTTTGATTTGCTCGCGTTCCATCCGCGGCAGAATTTTGTCAAGGTGGATAAACATCAGGTTCAGGAACATTTCATTGAGTATAGTAGCGATGTACTTCTGCGCCTTTGGGGCGATGTAAAAATTATAGGCGGTGTTTTTGTCTTCATAAGCCGGGAGTTCAAATTCAAAGACGCCGGCGCCCCTGGGCGCAATGGGATGGTACCCTTCGGGCGGGATGGACAGCCAAGGCTTGATAAGCTTGCCGAAGGTGTCCGTAGCGCTCACGCGGCGGGTTCCGTTGAGAAAGGCACAGACGACAAATTCCTGTAAAGCCGGGTTGAGGTGCATATATGTTTTAGTCATAATAAGTTAAGAGTTAAGAACTAAGAGTTAAGAGTTAAAAGTAATTTATTGGCGCCTTTTTTTAAAGTACTTTTCCAAGCGTAAGTCGTCATAAGTTGAAAGTTGAAAGTCATAAGTCGTCTGCATTAATCATTAATCATTAACCACGAAGGTAGGTTGTTTTGCGCCGATTTGAAAGGTCAAATTTATATATAACAACTGTGTTATTTTTTTGGGCTTCATTTTTTCTAAAATACGTTTTTTAGTCGGTTTTGGGCAATTCCGGGAATAATTTGACGGAGCAGAAGATAACTACTTGATTTTCTTCCGTCAAATTGCGGTTTAGCTCCGTCAAATGCCAAAAACGGCGTTTGACGGATTTGACGGAATTTGCAGTAATGTACTGATTTATAGCCGTCAAATTGCGGGGTTGTTTTTCGCCCCCCAAAAATGCGCTCCGTCAAACCGTCAAATCCGTAAAAATGGTTAAAAAATTTGACGGAGCTATAATATATTGATTTTCTTTCTTTTATTTTTGATTCCGTCAAACCGTCAAAGAAAATAAGAAAAAAGTGTTTTTTTATGAAATTTGTTTTCATTTGCAAAAAAAATTAATAAGGCAGGTCGCCGGGCATGATCCCGTCAGATGGCTTGTTCAAAAACTTATTTTCTGGGGGTGCGGGGGCGGCGGGAGCAACGCCGGTGCGGATGTGGAAGCAATACACGTCTTCCCCATTGCGGTATTCGCGGATGTCGTTGCGTTTGCGTTCGGTTTCGGTTTTTAGCAGTTCCGCCGGATTATACTCGTAATTGTGGTATTGGCACCACAGTTGCAGGCGGTCGGTAAAGGTTTTCATCTTGATACTGTCGGCGACCCGTTTCGATTGCTTGGTTTTGAATGCGTCAAAGGCTTCTTCCTTGACGATGTTCACATTTAACCGCCTGCTGTTAAACCAATCATCCGCCCACCAGAGGAAATCGTCGGTAATAATCCGCTGGAGGTTGCGGCGCTCGATGGACTCCATCGGCGGCTGGATGCGCCGGCGGAATTTCAGGTAAGTGTGCAGGCAGCAAGCCATGAAATTGTAAAATTGGTTCATCTCTGCCGGCGTATAGTCGCTGATGAGGTTTTTTCCAAATTCCGTAAACGGCGACATTTCCGGCAGGTTCTTCAACCGGTTTTCCGGATGATAATAGGAACTGAAAGCTGCAAACCAAGTACGCCGGCGTAAAGAGGCGTCAAAATTCCGGATGCCGTGATTGGATGCGCCGCACACTTTCGGCGCTTCCTCAAATGGAATAACTTCGGTGTTCCGGTAAAGCGCCCGGACTTCCATTTTCCCGGTAATCGTATTCAGGAAGCGGTGCAAGTCCACATCTTTGCTGAGGTCGTCGAAAAACACGGTTTCGGTAACGCCCCGCTCCACGCCGCTGAACAGGTGTTCGCTTTTTTGAAATTCCGGTTTTTGTCCATCGACAAAAAATTGTTTCCGGCAATACTCAATAGCGTTTAACAGGATGGTTTTCCCGGTGCCTCCCTTGTGTTCACCTTCCGCGCCCTCTTCCATTTCCATGGCGTAGACATAGTAGGCTTGTCCCAATTCCTTGTAGCGGAACAAGAGGTACCCCAGTGCGCAAACTTTGGCAATAAAGCACAAATCGTGTTCTGCTTTTTCGGAAGCTGTCAACTGGTAGCCGGCAGCTTCTTTTTCCCAGTAGATACGGCAGGTGTTGTACACATATTTCATAAAAGAGAAATCCGTGTCATATAAATAGAGCGCATATTTTTTCAGGTTGCTAAAGCCGTCAATTTGTTTTTTAACCTGTTCCCATTCGGGGGAGCGGGGGGCTGCCGCCGCCAGTTTGTTTTGCAACGAAAGATATTCGTCGCTGTAAGACACATTGAACGGCGGGTCGAGGAGGGTAAATTCGTGGTCAATAATATTGAAGTCATATACAAATTTGCCTACATCGGCAGCCTTGAACGGGAAGATCCCATCCTTGGTGATGCGCACGGCTGTGTTTTTGAAAAAGAAAAAATCGAAGTTTCTGTCGTAGGACTTAAAATCAAACCGTCCGAATTTGATTTTTTCCAGACTTGCCAGCTTTACCTGATTGCTCCGGTGGACGCTATTAATCAACGATTTTGAGTAATATTCCGGATTGTTTTTCAAGTAGTTAATCAGGAAGGTGTTTACGAACGGCGGGAAGTTGTCTTCATCAATACGTGTAACAATGTTGTCGCAAACATGGCAAAAGGTGAAGCCTTTTTTGTTGATGTTGGTTTCGATTTTATAAATGCCGTTCGCCTGCAAAAAGCCGTATAACTGTTCGTTGTCGATGTCATACCCGGTAGCCTTCCCTCCTTTGTCGTATTTTTCCGTCCAAAATTTGAGCGACTGCGCTGTTTTGAGGAGGGTTTCAAAATATTTTTTCGGGTTCCGGTGTTTGGGCGTCCGGTAATGCAGGAAGAAGTCTTTTGCGTCTTTGCAAGGTTTTCCTTTCCTGTCGCGGAAATTCCGCAAATCATCGGGTAGCCAGATAATGTTTAGGTCAAGATATTTTAAGGCTATGCGCAAAGCGTTCTGCCGTCCGGTGTCGTCAAGATCGTAGAGGATATAAATTTCTTTGGCTATCTTTTTTAAGAGATAAAAGGTGTAACTGTCGATGTCGGCGGTTTCGCTGTTAGCCCAGCAGACATGGCATTTGCTGTTAGCCGAGACGTTGAGGGCATCGCTGGGACCGGAACAAATAACCAGTCGTTCTATCCGTTCGTCCAGTTGTAGCGATGGTTCTACTTCCGGGAAGTTGCCGGCTTTGGCACTTGCCAGCAACCGGCTCGTTATGGCATCGGCGAACAGGTAGTTTTCGGGCTTTTTCCCTACATACATAAAGCGCAATTCGCCGTAAGGCTGGTATATCTTGCCAAACTCACCATGGTCGAAATAGTACATCGGATAATCGGGGGTGGCGGCAATCATCCAGCTTTCGCCTTTCTCGTTTTTGCGGGTAATGTAGTAATCCAATGGCACGAGGTTCATTTCCCGGCAGTGGTCTTGCGTAATTTCAAAGCCGAGCGTTTTTAGCTCTTCGTCGGTAAAATTATCGCCCTCGCGCCTGCCAAGTTGAATTTCGTTGAGCGCCTCCGGCGATTTTGTAATGTGCGGCTGCCGGGTTGATTTAAGTGTGCCGGAAGCGCCGGATAATAATTGCGGGGCAAACCGTTCTGCTATCCACCGGATAGCATCCGGATAACTGAGGTTCTCGTTTTCCATAACCAAAGTAACAGCATTCCGGGCTTTATTGTCGCCGCCGCCTTTGTCCTGAATATACCAGAATTTGCCGCCTTCCTTATTTTCGAGGAACACGTTCGCCGAGGGCTGCCGATCGTCCGGTCGCATGCGAAAGTTTTTCCTGCCGGCAAACCCAACAGCCGCCTGCGGAAAATAGTGCAATAATACGGGCTTACCGCCGTCAATTGCAGACCAAAGGTCAGCTATTTCTATTCGTTTCAAGAGTTAAGCGTTATGGATTGGTTATTCAAACATTTTCAGTTGCCGGGCAAATCGCCCCGGTAGAGCTTCGCCCAGCGGCTCTTTTTAATTCATTAAGCAGGTCGCACAGATGTTTATACCTATCATCCTCAATGCGTTTGTATGCCTCAAAATCTCTATGTATCAAGTGATAATTTATCCAGCAGAATATCGCAAGCACAAGTGGCGCCGCTGCCATTATTTTTAATATTATTGCATTCATATCTTAATATTTTTTATCATGCATGTATGCACGGGTTTGGTTGTATTGCATTTTTAACTCAACATGTTTTTCAATATCGATATCCAAGTGTCCGCAGAGGTCAAGGGTGCGGATTATTACGTCGGCGAGTTCGTCCTCGACGGTGTCCTTGATATGAAATTCAAAGGCTTCTTTGTAAAAGATATTAAAATTATCATACTTTGATAAATGAGCGTGCGCATTGCACCTGTCGGCATTGAGCGCTTCGCCCAGTTCCGAGTGAATAAGCGCTATTTTCTGTGCAAAAAAGGCGTGTTCTACCTCTTTTGCTAACGCGCCATTGGGGACGCTTTGTTCAAAGTCGTAAAATCCTTTTTCTACGGCGTTTTTGTGGATTTCGTCGCGGAGCTGGTTTAATTCTGCTTTCATAATTATTTGAACGTTAATCCATAAAATTAAATTCGTCTTCGTAGACGAGTGCTATATGCCCGCTGGTCAATTCTACTAAGTAGAATAATTGCTCATAGCCACATATCGTACCGTAACGGTAGCCAAGATATGGCTTTTTCAATTCTACCGAACGACCGATGTTGTTTTCCTTTTCGTTGTTCATAGCGGTTAATTTTTTAATTAAATACTGTACCGGTTTCTATACTGATACAGTCGGTAGTTCTTTCTTTGGTTTTCCTTTTGGATGGTTCGGACTCTTCCGGAGGAGGAGGTTTGCGGGTATTCGTTTTCTTGTTTCTTTTTATCAGCCCCAACTTTTTGGCGTGCGCCATGAGGGACTTGTAGTCCCGGTTGAGTTTTTTGGCAATTTCCACGCCGAGCATGGAAGTCCACAGCTTGCGCAATGTTGCGTCCTCTTCCGGCGTCCAGTTGCTTCTTTCTTTTTTTGTAACAGCGGCGCCGGGGGCGGCTTTCGGTAGCGCCTTGCGATGAGATGGTTTAGGCGGCGCTTCGATGGCTGCCGGTTTAGATAAAGACTTTAAGGGCGGTAAGGGCACAATGTCGGCAGCGTCTTGCTCCGACGCCACCGGTGTTCTTTCCTTCCGGTTTAACCGGGCATTGGCAAGCAGGATGATTTCTTGTAACTCGACGACTGAACAGTTGTCGATAAACTTTTCAGGGGTGATGTCGAGATAAAATATTTTTTGGATGGTTGGCATAATTGTTAAGAGTTAAGAATTATTTGTGAATTGTTGTTTTCCGATTTCATATAAAGTCGTTGTTTTTGATTTTCTTCAGCAATCTTTTCATAAAGCCCCCTTCTTTTCAGCAGGGCGACAAGCGTTCCCCACGTTATATCCATTTCTTTTGCCATGGCGGGAAGGGAATAGTAGTTCTTCCTGTATAGTTCTACCAGTTCGTTATCAAGCAGCGCTGTTTCCTTTCTAATGGCTTTCACATATATCGTTTTTTTCTTTTTTTTGCCCATTTCAACGAATTTTTCGTGATTTTTGCGGTATTGTTCCAGATTGCTTCTTTTGACCATGTCGGTTATTGTTAAACGGTGACAACCCATTAGCCGGGCTATTGCCGAATAACTCAACCCCCTGTTAAGGTATTCGATGATTTGTTTTTCCTTGTCATCGAGTTTCCGCTTCTTCGATTTGCTTCCGATGGGACGACCAAGTACTGCTCCATTCATCCTTTTCCGAAGCAAGGCTTCTTTAGTGCGCCGGCTTATCATATCCCGCTCTATTTCCCCGGCGAGGGAAAAAGCAAAAGCCATTACTTTACTTTCTATTGAATTATCCAACTTGAAATTGTCCTTATGGGAATAACATTTTACTTCTTTTTTGGACAATCCGTCCAAAATTCGAAATACCATGTACAAACTTCTGCCAAGCCGTGAGAGTTCGGAAACGATAATTATGTCGTCTTTTTGTACTTTTTTCAAAAGTTTTCCAAGCGCCCGTTCCTCCGGTTCCTTGGTGCCGGAAATACCATGGTCTTCTATCCATTTTTGTATTTCAACGCCAATTTCCTTTGCACGGGTATTGACACCAAGCTTTTGATTTTCGCAATCCTGCTTGTCACTGCTCACTCTTACATATCCGTAAATCATATCAGCGCATTTATTATTGAAATTCCTTTTTGCCCATAGTGATGTCGGATGATATTTTCCATAGATGTGTTTTCCCATTCGTCAGGATAATTTTTTTCCAACCATTCGTCAAATTTTACAATATCCATTACAATCCGCCTATATGCGAGTGTTAATAGTCCCGCATAAAATGGCGCGAAAGATACCTCAAAACACTCTTTGAAGTCTTTTCTTACTTTTGCCCATTCGCCTATTTTATACATGTTCGATTTTATGTTTATTCATTTATTAAGTATTGAAATAAGCGTATAATCACCACCAGCGTCACGAATGTAAATAGCCTCTTTTGTTGTGACTCCATACTTTTCATACCTATTTGGGGCACTATAGGAAACGTATGTCTGTCCCTTGTACTTCGGATGCTGGGATTTATAAAGAGTAATAGCATCTTTTAACCGGTCGGCGGTCTGGCTGAACGATGCACCATTGCTAATGCTATCTTTTGCCATATCAAGTAAAGAGGCTTGCAATTTCGTCAGGTTTTTTCTATGCTGTGTTATTTTCATATTTTTTTATTATTTAATGAGTTTTGACGGGCACACAAGTGCGTCGCCGACAATGGTGTCTTCTATGCCGTAGCGCCGGATGATTTCGGTGGCGCGGACGTTTACAGGCAGTCCGTCTAATTTGCCTTCTTCACTGACGACCATTATTAGGCTGTCGTTGAGGAAGACATTTTCGATGTAGCCGCCGACAAATGCCTGCAGTTCCTGCAAGGTGAAATATTTTTTGTTTTGAGGCGCAACGGTTTCTTGTGTGCCGTTGGCGCGGTAGAGGATGGGGTCTGTTTTCATATGATACGAATTTTATGAATTATTGCGAATTAAATTGTTATGTAAATTAAATACTAAGGGCAATAAGAAGTGTAAGGACAATAAGCAATCTGGCTAATCTTTGTACGGCAGCCGCACAGTAGACATGTCCACCTTCGGCGGGACCACCGGCTCGCCGGTAATGGTAATGTTTTTTCGCATCACCCGCAGACGATCGCCGGGGCGATGGGTGCGCGTGAACTCCAGTAGCCGGATAAGTACCCGGCTATTGATAAACCCCTCCACAACGCAACGGGCGCTGCTGTACAGCCTCGGGATGCTGTAGGGGTCGGAACAATAACGGTAGATAGCTGTTGTCATTTTAATTAAGAATTAAGAATTAGGATTTAGGACTTCGCAGGTTTCGCCAATGTAAGCTACACAATTGTTCCAGTAACAGGCGTTGTTACTGGGGGTGTAGCGTGCATCTTCAATGACGCTCCCTTCGGGATAGCCCTCGCGCTCCAACTCGGCAATAGCGCAAGCATTGGAGCGTGTGTTGGTGATGTTCTTAATAAGGATGGTCATGGCTATTCAACGGTGAGGATTTCACTTTCCGGCATTCCCATACCTTCGGCAAGTATTTTTACCGGCAACACCTTTGTGAGGTCGCCGTTGAGGGAATTTTCCCGCATGTGGCGGTAGAGTGTCGGTTCGCTCCATCCCATGCGGTACAGAAGTTCGCGTTTTAATTCCGCATTCTTCCGCAACATTTCGATGATTTCATTTTTGACTTTCATATTTGATTTTATTTTTATTTTTTATTGTATTTTTGTAGTTTATTTATTTATGTGTTTTTTTTATGTTGGATTTGATAATGCAAAGATATAGGGAATTTCCCTAAATTCCAAATTTTTTATTGAATTTCTCTAAATATTTTTATAAAATACTAAGTATGAGCGTTAAAGAAAGGTTAAAAATTTTTATAAAATCAGAAAATATGCGTATTTCTGAATTTGAAAAATCTATTGTTGTTGGAAATGGGTATGTAAACAGCATCTCAAAAGGTATAGGCAATGATAAATTAAATATCATTTCAGAGAAATACCCTAATTTAAATATCGAATGGCTTTTGACTGGCGAAGGAGAAATGCTAAAAAACTTATCGCTTGAACAAGAAAATTGGATAAATTCAGATGTTCGATATGAAAGCAAAAAGCATAGTTATGAATCACTGCAGCGAGTGGGGCTTAGAATAGATGAAGTTTGTGAATTTTATAGGATAGAACAAGAAGAATTAGCGCAAATTATAGGTATAGATTATAATATGCTAACAAATATTATAGCCGGCAACACTCCTGCTACTGATGAATTACTACAAAAAATATTAGATAAATACCCAACCTTAAATCCTGTATGGCTTATTTCAGGTAAGGGAAATATAGAAAAAAAGCAAGGTAAAAATGCAATGGAATATGATAAATTATTTGATTTTTTGAAGCAGGAATTAGCAGATAAAGAGAAGCGAATAGAGGAACTTTGCGAAATGAATGGAACATTAAAGGCAAAATTTGAAGCAGCAGAACGGTTTCCTTCTTCTTACGATTTCAATACAAACCCTCCGGCTTTGCCCCCGGTGGCAGAACAGATGCCCAATGTGCATGGGGAAAAGAATTAACAACAAAACTAATTAAAAAATAGGCTTATGAATTTTGTAGCCATAGATTTTGAAACAGCAACGAGTGAAAGATGTAGCCCATGTGAGATGGGTTTAACTTTTGTAAATAATGGAAAAATAATAGAAACGAAATCATGGTTAATAAAACCTATTAATAATGATTTTGACTATTTTAACACGTTAATTCATGGTATTACTCCCGAAGATGTTGCAGACAAACAAGAATTTGATGAATTATGGGATGAAATATGCCCATTAATTGAAGACAAATTTTTGATAGCTCATAATGCAGGGTTTGATATGAGTGTGTTGAGAAGAACCCTTGAACTATATCAAATACCTTTCCCGCGATTTAAATATTCATGTAGTTATATTTTTTCCAAACAAGTATGGTCAGGGCTGCCCGGATATGATTTAGCTACACTTTGTAGTATAAATAATATTACATTAAAACATCATCGTGCCGGCCCGGACAGTAGAGCTACAGCGGAATTGTGTTTAAGAGCATTCGAAATAAAAGAGATAAATTCCGAAAATGATTTTAAGGAAAAGATGAATGTATCTATCGGTGAACTATATCCCGGAGGTTACAAACCATCATTAACAAAGAGAACTAAAAGGATAAAAGAAGTAATAGGAGATACAAATAAACATAATCCCGATAGCATCTTTTATGGACAAACAGTTGTTTTTACCGGAACATTATCATCAATGACAAGAACAGAAGCTCAGCAAATAATAGCTGATATTGGGGGGTTAATAGGAAAAGGTGTGACGAAAGATACGGATTTTTTAATTGTTGGTCAACAAGATTATCGTATCGTTGGAAACGATGGAATGAGTGCTAAACAAGAGAAGGCGATTAACCTTATAAAAAAAGGAGCAGGTATCGAAATTTTATCAGAATATGACTTTGTCAGGAATATTAATCAATAAAAATAAACAGTTATGAAAAAGATTTTTTTTGATACCAAAAATACCGGTATCCAAACACTGCGAAGCACTGCGTGGTTTATACTTATAACAGGATTGCTCGCTACGCTTATTGCATTTATCAATTGCTTTGTCTCAACCGGCAGCTACGGTGGTGACGTAGAATTTCTGTGGAGCGGTTTTGTT
>JAIRLT010000063.1 GCA_031259225.1 Prevotellaceae bacterium | reverse complement strand
CGTAAATTCAATTAGTAAAAGCATAAGGAGTAAAAAAAGAAAAAGGAGAACAAATATGAGTTCTCCCATTGGGTAAAAAAGCGTATATTTGAGCGGTCTCCCCAGAATACAAAAATAGGACTCATATTACCGTAGAACAAAGGTACGAAATTTCCGCATTAAAAAGAGTAGGCTGTACGCAATCGGAAATAGCAAAAGCGACCGGATTATCACAGTCCAGCATCAGTAGAGAGTTGCATCGCAACAAAACCGACAGGGGGTGTTATAATGCGCATGCAGCTCAAGAGATGGCTACAATCAGGAAAGAGCGATTTCATTATCCACGCAAGTTTACCAAAGCAATAGAAGTCTATGTCCGGAATAAATTGGAGCAGGAACAATGGTCACCGGAACAAATAGTAGGAGACGCGAGGAAACGCCAAGTCCCGATAGTGTCTCACGAACGTATTTATCAATACATACGTAAAGACAAGCAGGAAGGAGGAAAATTATATACTCATTTACGGCACAAATTAAAGCGTCGTAAGCGTCCGATAAGTGGACATTCATTAAGCATTCCGAATCGGGTATCCATCCACGACCGGCCGAAAGTAATAGATGAACGTGGACGTTTTGGTGATTGGGAAATGGATTTGATACAAGGTGCAACGCCTGCACAGTATATCCTTACATTAGTTGAACGCAGTACGCGATTTCTGATGATGCAGCGATTATGTAAGGGTAAATCTGCAGAGGATGTAGCCAAATCTGTTGTGGATATATTATTACCATACAAAACCTTTGTACATTCCATTACTACCGACAATGGCAGTGAGTTTGCAAAACATGCGTACATCTGTAAAAAATTACAGGCTACTGTATATTTTACTGACCCCTATGCTTCCTGGCAGAAAGGATGTATTGAAAATACAAATAAATTAATTCGACAATATATTCCAAAAAAGTGTAACTTTGATGAATTAACAGATGATTAAATTTACGAATTTCAAAAAAAATAAACCGGAGACCAAAGAAAATGTATGCACTGGAATAAACCCGTGAATCTGTTCTATATAAATTTTTGCTAATTTATGCGTTTGATACTTGAAGCTACCATGGAGAAAAAGTGATTATTTTTTTTGCGTATATAAGATTTAGTTATTAACTTTGCATCCCTTTTTAAGGAAAGGCATCTGACAAAACACAGTCTCGTAGCTCAGTTGGTTAGAGCACTACACTGATAATGTAGGGGTCCGCGGTTCAACTCCGCGCGAGACTACAAAAATAGAAATCAGGCAATTTTAAATAAAGTTGCCTGATTTTTTATAGCTCAAAATCAACCTATAAAAAAAGAAATATTTTTCTGTAAGTTTGTATAAGGTTGCGTAAATTTGCATAATGTGATACATATATGATAAATGTAATATAGCATTGTGATACTAATCGAACGTCGATAATGAAGACGAAGAGTATGTATCATGAATAACCAGATTACCAATTCCACATTATTGCCTGTAATTGCCTTTTGATGCGTTCTGCTGACCGGTGTATATAAATCATGGAAGTTTTAATATCACCATGTCCAAGAATGTCCATAATGAGATATGGATTGGCGGTAACATCTGCCAATGCCGTTCCGCATGTATGTCGAGCCATGTGAAAGGTCAAAGTTTTCTTTATTCCAGCCATATATGCCAGCGTTTTCAAGCTTCGATTTATTTCTTGTTCTGATATTTTCGGAAAAACAGTGTCTATATTTGGGTATAAATCAAGATATTTCTGAACAATTTTTTCCGGTTTACCGTCGAATAAATAATGCAAATGATGCACAATACGAACGCCGTTACCTTTTTCTGTGATAAATTCAACGACAAGTCCATCCGTTGTTTTCTTAATTTTATCTTTAGCTAACAAAATACTATCACCAATCCGTATACCTGTCCAGCAACTGTATAAAAAGCGATCTAAGACTTCTCTTAAATTTGTCGGCATTATTGTTCTATCAAGACTTTCCAACGCTTTCAGCTCTGCCGGTTCGAGATTAACCCGCTCACTTTGCCCCATATTTACCTTGTAGTTTAAATACGGATTTTTTTTCATATCCAAAAAACCTTTGCGCTCTGCCAACTTTATGAATTTTTTCATAATAACATGAAGCTTACCAATGGTTGTTTGCTCATATCTTCGTTTCACAAAATATATGTCCAATTTATGTATTAAAGAACCATTAATATCAGAAAACTTTATATATCCCACTGCTTTTTTGAAGATACCTATGCTTGACTTATATTTTTTTACAGTTCCCTTACTAATGTGCTGTGTTTTTAATTCATCTTCCAGAATACGCTCAGAAAATGCAAAAAAGCTATCTTTATGTCCGGTGACAAAGCTATTCAATAATTCTGGAGACAGTTCTCCTCCTTGATTTATCAAACTTAATTCATAAGATTCTATTTCATTTTTTTTATTGGTTAAAAGTTGGTATAAGCCCGTATAATTTGGATGTTTTCGACTTGGTAAGCCTGCTTTGGCATCCCAAAATCGACTTTCGATTTCGACACCAGTAGGAAGCCATCGGCGAGTAGTCCGGGAAAAATATACCTCAAGATGTATCGGCGCTCGTTCGTCTGCAGTTATTTTTTTTCCACGACGATTAAAAACAAAAGAATAGGTAACCTTTTTCATAGTAAGCATTAAGCATCGATGTTCTTTGTACGTTCGTTAATTTGAAAGTTCGTAAAGAAACATATTAAAAAACATCATTTTTCGGTTTAATTTTTATTTTCAGGAAAACCTCGTGTGCCGGTAGATGCCGGTCTACATTATCCATATGATAGCAATACGATACTTTTATCAGTCCCAAATTAAAGGTGGCTATTCCGGCTATTTTTAGCGGATACTCCCATGCGATACCCACACCGATGAGATTGTTTAATGTGAAAACAGTGTTCGCTTGCACGATCCATCCGGCATTGGTATAACCGAGTTGCCCGTTTGTTTCAAACATACTTTTCCTGTCGCTCTGCTGCGTATAATACCCATCATCATTCGATTTTCCTATGGTGGTGAAAAAGCCGGCTTGAAAATATATGTTTTGGTTTGCGACTATTGATGATGAATATAAGGAAGTATAAAATTTATTGCCTTGTAAATATATTCCTGTTTGACCAATAAAATTATATTTTGTCGGTGAATGCAAAGTAGTAATTACAGGGTCATTATCGTAATCTTGTAACAACTTCTGATAATTGATACTATTAACATCGACGCCCAATGAGAGTGCGCATGTCAAATGAGTGTTTAGAAAATTGATTTTATATCCATAAGAAGCCAATAATGCATAATCTGAACTAGGATGTGTTAACACTATTTACATAATCAATAATTAAGGCACAACATCTCCGTATCATAATTCCAGTATATTTTACAAAGAAGTCTTTACGTTTCAGTTCGTTCGGCAACGAAGAATGTGAGCCATTGTTGTGGAACAGCAGTCTTTATCATATGATGGTTCATTGCACGTAAGGTGGTTACAGAAAGAAACATATCCTGATGTTTCTGTATGTAAAGCGAGATGACACGTACAATCCGACACAACAAAACTACTAGTACCAATTCTACACTGTCCATCAATATAATCTGGGTTATGTTGTAAGCCGCCACCCCAGGGATCAGCATCTTCATAAAATACCGTATTTGTATTTGTCCACCTATGGATAGCTTCATTTAAGGTATGTAATCGCCAACCTGACGGGCAACTCGTATTTTTATTAGCACGATTGTACATGCTCATACCATCACAGACTGTCGTTCTGGTTGGCGCATAATTTAAATTATTAACAAACCACCAACTACCATCGGAAAATTGCACTATACGGTAAACTTGCGCATCCCGGCTATCTTTTATCCATGCTTCCCAATTTTTTGCGCCGCTTTGGCGTTGCCGGCAACGATGGTCGGCATCCATATACAAATCGTTTCCTGTATAAGGACACCAAAGTCCGGGATAGCCTGTTGCATCTGTTATCGTTGCCGGATTTAAAGTTAAATCGGAAGCGGCAATTGTTTTTCCGGTTACCATTTGCGTACTATTACCATTAGCTGCAATCAATTCAAATGGCGGAGTGCCGGCTAATGTATAAGAGCCATTGGTATTCGCAATAACATTCGGCGGGTAGTCGTTGCTGTAGGCGCACCAGTTGAATTTGCCGGCGGGTGCATTGTCCAACGTGGCGGTAACGGTTGTGCCGGTGTTGGTGGCGTTATATTCAATAAAAAAGCCCCTCGTAGTGATATTGGTAATCGTCCCATTCCCGCCTATTTTAACAGGGCTGATAACAGTCGCTGTCGAAAAACTTTGGGACATAACGCCGTTTATCGGACAGAAATCTATCCATATCCGTACGCAGTTATTATACGGCGCAGTGGGGGTGTTTGTCCATGCCACTTTGAAAGTTACTTTTTTTGTAGCATAATCTGTACTGATTGGCGTTACCATTACGGTAGCGCTTGCTGCAACGTTTGCAAACATTGCGAAAAAGAAAATTTTTGTTCTCATAATTTTTTGTTTTTTTATTGTTATTACTTTTTTTGCAGCGCTGGGATTGTTTTATACACGTACCCACAAACACAAACGATATTTATAAAACAATCCCCTGCTGCAATTTTTTTTTCATTGCCACTTTCACGATTTCTACAATGTTTGTGGGATTTGCTAAAAACGAAAACGTGAATTTTAATTTATAATTGTTAGAGGTCTTGAGAAACCCACATCCGCAAAATAAATTACAATTCACGTTATACACATGAATTAAAAACGGATGTTGAATTTTCTCAAGTTTCTAACACGATACATAAAGAACATTTAATAACGCTACAAATATATTACTTTATTTTTTAATTCCAAATTTTATTTCATTTGTTTTTCGATTTTTTCCTGCGCCAGCTAAATCTGTAAATCCGTTCAGTGTGCTTCCAGCCAATTGTTGCCAACGCCCATTTCCGCCAGCAGCGGGACTTTTAAGGGGGCGGCATTTTCCATTTCATGTTGCACGATTTTCTTCAATTCCTCCAATTCCGGCAGAAAGACGTCGAGTACCAGTTCATCGTGTACTTGCAGGATGAGGCGCGATTGCAAGTGGTGTTGCTTCAATTGTTCATACACCCTTATCATCGCAATTTTGATAATATCGGCGGCAGATCCTTGTATGGGGGCATTGATGGCATTGCGCTGTGCATAGCCGCGCACCGTCATGTTGCGGGAGTGGATGTCGCGCAATTTGCGGATACGCCCGAAAATAGTGGTTACAAACCCCTGCTGTTCGGCGGAAAGGATTGCTTTATCCATGTAATTTTTCACTCCCGGGTAAGTGGCAAAATAGCCGTCAATCAATTTTTTTGCTTCTTCCCTCGGAACCCGCAACTGTTGCGCCAGTCCGAAATGAGAGATACCGTAAATAATCCCGAAGTTGGCGGTCTTTGCCTGCCGGCGCTGTTCACGCGTTACCTTTTCCAATGGTTCATGAAAGATTTTTGCGGCTGTGGCGGCATGTATATCTTCGTTGCGCCCGAAGGCTTCGAGCATGTGCAGGTCTTTGCTCAGGTGCGCCATCAAGCGGAGTTCTATCTGCGAATAGTCCACCGAGAGGAGGACGTGCTGCGCATCGCTTGCGATAAATGCCTTGCGGATTTCGCGACCATTTTCGTCGCGTATCGGGATATTTTGCAGGTTGGGATGGTTCGAACTCAGGCGGCCGGTGGAGGTTACAAACTGGTTGTAGGTGGTATGAATTTTTCCGGTGCGCTTGTTCACCAGCGCCGGCAATGCTTCGATATAGCTCGAAAGTAATTTGTGCAGCGAACGGAACGACAAAATCTTCGGGATAACCGGATGTTCATCCACCAGCGATTGCAAAGTTTTTTCGTCGGTGGCATATTGTTTGGTGCGCGTTTTCTTCTGGATGGGTAATTTCAGTTTGTCGAACAGCACAGCGCCCAATTGCCGCGGCGAAGAAATATTCAATTCCGGCACGCCCGTCAGTTCTTTTATCTCTTTATCGAGTTCCTGTAACTGTATTTGCAGTTCCTTCCCATATCCGTGCAGCGCCGGCACGTCGATTTTTACGCCTTCAAATTCCATGTCCACGAGCACGTACACCAGCGGCATTTCAATGGTTTTGTAAAGGTGAAATAAATTATTGTTGACTAATTCGGTTTCCAGTACAGACTTTAATTGCCATGTTATATCAGCGTCTTCGGCGGCATATTCCGCTATTTTTTCCAACGGCACCTGCGACATGGAACTTTGCAGGACGCCTTTCTTGCCGATGAGTTCTGCGATTTCCACCGGGTGGTAGTGCAGGTAGGCATGGCTTAATGCGGTCATGTTGTGGCTGCCTTCGGGGTCGAGAAGGTAGTGCATGAGCATGGTGTCATACAGGAAGCCCTGCACTTCGATATCATACTGTTTCAACATCAGGATGTCGAATTTTATGTTTTGCCCGATTTTCGGTTTATCCGCCTGTTCGAACAGGGGCTTTAGCGGTTGCAGTATTTTCTTCGTTGCTTCCCGGTTGGCGGGAACAGGCACGTACCAACCTTCGTGCGCGGCAATGGAAAACGACAGCCCCACCAGTTCACTTTTCATCGGTTCGATGCCGGTAGTTTCCGTGTCGAAACAAAACGAGGCGCTTGCTTGCAATGCCTGTGCCAGCGCCTTTATTTCTTCTTCGCTTTGCGCAATGCGGTAGTGATGCGGCGTGCCGGCAATCGTTGCATAGTACGACGAGGCGGCGGGCGTTACTTCTGCAGGCACATCGCCGAATAAGCTCAATTGCCCGTGCGTTGCGGACGGTCGGGGAGCAGCCGGTTTCGGCTGTTCCCCGACCAGTCCCGGCAGGAAGGGCATCAATGAAGCAAATTCATATTTGGCAAATAATTCTTTCAGCCGTTCCGTATCCGGGCGGCATACGGCGGCTGCCTCCCCGCTCCATTCCACAGGCACATGCGTATCGATAGTGATTAATTCTTTCGACAACGGCAAATGCGCGCGGGCGGCTTCCACTGCGGTGCGTTGCTGTTCGGGCAACATTTCCGTGTGCTGCAATAAATTTTCGACGCTGCCGAAAGTAGAAATAAGTTTTTTAGCGCGCGCTTCGCCGATGCCGTCCACGCCGGGAACATTATCGGAAGCGTCGCCCCACAAAGTAAGCACGTCTATCACCTGCTCGGGGCGTTCGATAAGGTATTTTGCCTTGATTTCATCCACGCCGATGCGTTCCAGTTTCCCCGCCGTTTGCGGTTTGCAGATAAAAATATGGTCGGATACTAATTGCCCGTAATCCTTGTCGGGCGTAATCATGAATACATCGTAGCCCTCCTGCTCCGCCTGTTTGGCAATAGTGCCAATCACATCGTCGGCTTCGTAGCCCTCTTTGGTAATTACCGGGATGCGGAATGCCGCAAGCATTTCCTTTACCACCGGTATTGACATTTTAATGACGTCGGGCGTTTCCTGCCGGTTGGCTTTGTACAGGGGATATTTTTCGTGCCGGAAAGTTTTACCGCCCGGGTCAAACACTACGATAAGGTGCGACGGTTTTTCCTGCGCCATCAAATCCATTACCGACCGTATGAAGCCGTAAATAGCCGACGTTTCCACGCCGCCGGACGTCGTGATTGGGCGTTTGAGGAATGCATAATATGCGCGGTAAATTAACGCATGCCCGTCTATCAAATAAAGGTTCATTGTTGATTTCTATTTTCTAATTGCTAATGCCGGAAGAATTATGAATATTAGGCGTCAGTCCTCATACCATTCGGCGCAGGAGGTAGCGGTTTCGCAGAGGCGGATACTGTGCAGCGACACCCGGCAGGGCAAAGCGGCTTTCAGGGTATCCACAAAAGCGATAACCATATTTTCGCAGGTCGGCTGGTACGGCACTGTTTCCACTTTCTCATAAGCGGCAGCCAATTCGTCAGCCACCGGCGCGTCGCGGCGCAACAATAACGCATGGTCTAACCGGTCGATAATCTGCCGGTGGACGATATTTTTCAGTTCCGTAAAATCCATCACCATGCCGTACTTCGGATGCGCAGGGTCGGCTTCCGGAACGCCTTTTACCGTCACATATAATATATAGGAATGTCCATGAATGTGGCGGCACTTGCCGTCATAGCCCGGCAACGCATGCGCCATTTCAAAAGTAAATTTCTTGGTTAAACGGATTGCTGTCATATTGTTTTTCTCGGTGGCAAAGGTACGAAAAAGATTTCATGATTTCCGGATTAAAAGGTTTGGCGTTCCCTTGAAAAAAACTACCTTTGCAAATAACATACAAAAAATCCTATGGACAGTATTTCCAAATTTATTGCAGACGTATCCTCCTGGCTGTGGGACTGGCCTCTTTTGATACTCCTTTTCGGAACGCATATTTTTTTAACATGCCGGCTTGGTTTTGTACAAAGATATATCGGCAAGGCTATCCGTCTTTCCGTGGCGCGCGACAAGGGTTCGCACGGGGATGTAAGCCAGTTCAGCGCTTTGGCTACAGCGCTTGCGGCAACAATAGGAACGGGAAATATCGTAGGCGTAGCCACCGCCATTGCCCTTGGCGGTCCCGGCGCAATATTCTGGGTATGGATGACCGGCATTTTAGGAATAGCCACAAAATATGCCGAAGGATTACTCGCCGTAAAATACAGGACTATGCGCAAGGACGGCAGCATTGCCGGCGGACCGATGTATTACCTGCAATATGGGTTGAAAAATAAAAAACTCGGGAAAATATTAGGCATCCTGTTTGCCGCCTTTGCCGCCCTGGCTGCTTTCGGCATTGGGTCGTCCACACAATCAAACTCCATAAAGGACGCTGTTTTTACCACATTCCACTTTGCATCCGAAGTAAATATTTTCGGAATAATTGTTGAAACCAAAATATTGATAGGGCTTGCTCTGGCAATAATTGCCGGGCTGGTAATCATCGGGGGAATAAAAAGCATCGCCCGGGTAAGCCAAAGTATCGTGCCTTTCATGGCATTTTTTTATGTGGCGGGATGTTTGTTTATATTGTTCACCGGCTACGAAACATTACTCGACAGTATAAAATTGATTTTTCACCAGGCATTTTCGCTCCGGGCAGCCGGCGGCGGTACGGCGGGAACTGTTATCATGCTTGCTGCCCGCTACGGCGTTGCGCGCGGATTATTTTCAAACGAATCGGGACTGGGCTCTGCCGCCATTGTAGCGGCAGCTACACGTACGCGCAACCCTGTCAGGCAAGCATTGGTATCCTCTTCCGGAACATTTTGGGATACGGTAGTCGTTTGTGCGCTCACCGGTTTGGCTATCATAAATACCGGCGCCTGGCAATCGGGATTTACCGGTTTTAACTTAACGCAATTGGCTTTTTCAAAAATACCTTTCGGTGAAACAATCCTTGGACTGTCCCTTTTAATGTTTGCCTTTACAACAATTATCGGCTGGTCATACTATGCCGAAAAATCCATTGAATATCTTTTCGGGCGAAAATCAGTGCTTCCCTACAAGGTGGCTTATTTAATAATGATATTCACCGGCGCGGTATTTTCGCTGGATGTGATTTGGAATTTTGCAGATATTACCAATGGCTTAATGGCGATACCCAATCTTATTGCTTTAATTTTATTAAGCGGAGTAGTGGCGGCAGAAACAAAGAAATACTTAAACAATATTGATAAACATTCGGATGATAAAATAATAAGCCATTAAGTGGAAAGGGGCTGACGTCCGCACAATTTCTAATTTCTGATTTCTAATTTCTAATTTCTAATTGGCTGACGCCGGAACAATTCCCAATTTCTGATTTCTAATTTCTAATTGGCTGCCGCGTGTGGCGTCATTCCGAGCGGAGCGTAGCGGAGTCGAGGAAACTGCTGCGTACTGCGCTTGCTGCTTTGTACCGCCTTGCGTTCTGGGGCAGATCCCTCCGCTCCGCACGCTCATTCTTCGCGTGCTCCGGTCGGAATGACGGGGGAGTTGAAAATTGAAAGTTGAAAGTTGAAAGTTGAAAATGGCTGGCGCGTCC
>JAIRLT010000025.1 GCA_031259225.1 Prevotellaceae bacterium | reverse complement strand
ACCTGCACGGTAACCCCGGTCATGGGAGAGCCATCCGTAGCATCGGATACAATACCCGATACTACTACACCTTGTGCATATCCGGTTATGGACAATGCACAAAAAAATAAAGCATAAAGCAGTTTTTTCATACACTTGAAATTTAGGTTAATTTTTAATTTTTCTAACACTTTTTTAGCACTTGTAAATTTTAACTTTCCCAGTTAAATTTTGTTTTTATATCGCTAATAAAGAATAATATGTGTTTTCGTGTTATTCTTTTATTTTTTCCCTAATCCTACGTATTTATTGGCTTTCCGGAGGGCGGATTAATTTTTTCATCCCTCAATTCATCCGCTCTAAAAATACCATAAATCATTTGTTGTAAATATTTTTTCTGTATTTTAGTTTAATTTCTTCTCAAAAATTCGTGCCGAATTTCTTACCTTGATTTTGTACTTTTCTTTTTCCTGCACCTGCTAATAAGCTGACACTAATGGTTTTTTATTGGTTGTTTTTTGTTCTTTGTTCACCGTAAATTTAACTGAGAAAGTTAAAATTGCATTTTTAATGTTCCATTAATATAATTTTAAGACAAAGGTAAAGGTAAAAAATGATTTATTACAAATACTTTGTTATCAATTATTGATATTTTCCAGCATATTTGCAAAAGGAGGAATAAATATTTTGAAGAAACGGGCGAAATCATCATTAAAATACTAAATTACAAAAATTTGTATAATTACAATTAGCATCCGGAACAGGGAGGCAAAGAAGAAAAAACAGGGAAGAATTACCCGCATTTAATATTTTCCTAAAGAAAACGGGAAAAGTTCTTTCCCTGTTCCGGCGGGCGAATGACACCTGTAAATATTATCATACCAGCGGATAATGACCGGCGTTTTTTTACTTACAGGCAAAACAACGGGAAAAATATTAATATAGTATTATTTTAGGATAATAAAATACTATTTAGTCATAAGTCGTAAGCCGTGGCAAGCGCAACGGCGCCAGCCTAAATCTTTAAATCTCTGAATTTTTAAATTATCAAATTTTTAAACAACCATTTTCTTTTTCCGGTAATTCTCGCGGAAGTCTTTGGGAGCGCAACTTTTGCGCTTTTTAAATATGCGGTTAAAATTGGAAATATTGTTAAAGCCGCAGGCGTAACATATTTCGGAAATAGACATGGTCGAATCCACCAGCAGGCGGGTGGCGTGTCCCAAACGGATATCAATAATATAGTCCGTCAATCTTTCGCCGGTACGCAGTTTGAAAAAGCGACTGAAAGCCACAGGCGTCATGTTGATTAAACCGGACAATTCGTTCAGGCGGATTTCCTCTTTGTAGTGTGCATTGATATATTCCTGCACTTTTTGTACGCGGCGGCTGTCGGACTTCACACCTATTTTTGCGAACGAAGAACTTGACAGTATCCGCGCTTTCTCGCAGAACAGCGAGAGTTCGTAGAGGATGGTCAGGAAATCAAGCACGGCATAAAATCCCTGCTTGTTCGATAACGTATCCAATAAGCGGAAGACTTTCAAGATGGCTTCCATCGGGAAAGATAGCCCGTTTTGCGCTTGTTCCAACATTTTGCGGATGGTGCCGAATTGGTTTTTCCTGATAAAATCGGCAAAAAATAATTTGGAAGAAAATTGAATGGTAATCTCGCGGATATGACGCGAATGGCATTCACACTGCTCCCACACATGTTCCAGGTCTTCGCCGGTGATGAGGACAAGGTCATATTCGCCGATCATTTCAATCGAGTCGCCGACAATCCGTTTAACCCCGGAGGCATGCGCAATAAAGTTCAGCTCAAATTCGCTATGGCTATGGATAGGATATGTAAATTCCGTTTTTTGCCGGTCGGCGATATAAAAGCAATCTTCTTTCGACAAAGGAGTAATTTCCCTGATAGCAGATAGGTTGTGTCTCATGGCTGAGGTATTAAAGATTTCAAAATTTAAAGAGTTCATGATTTAAATTGTAAGGATTTTATCAAATCTGAAATTTCGTGCATTTTGTCCGTAATCGCTATGCGTTGCGGGCAGAGGGGCAAGCAATGGTTGCAGCCGATACACCGCGCCGCACGTTCTTTTTCCGGGATAAAATTATTCATCAACGCCAGGAATGTCCTCCGCTTTTTCCGGAAATCGTTGTTGCGCGAGGCGTTCAAGTCGGGCACGTTGCTTTCGCTGACGCATTTGTTATAGGTTTTAAATACCAGCGGGATATTTACGTTGGCAGGGCAGGGCATGCAGTATTCGCATTCCGTGCAGGGCACCGGCTTTACGCGCTGGAATGCCGCCAGGGCATTTGCTACTGCAGCATACTCCTCCCCGGTCATCGGCTCGAAACCGGTCATGGTTTTCACGTTGTCTTTGACATGTTCCATGTTACTCATGCCGCTCAATACCGTGAGGACATTGGGTTGGGAGGCAATCCACCGGAAAGCCCACGAAGCCGTGCTCCGACGGGCGTCGGCGGTTTTCAGAATTTTCACCGCATCGGGGTTCAGGGTAGCCAGCATGCCGCCGCGCACCGGCTCCATTATCAGGCAGGGAATATTGCGTTGCGCCAGTTCGTTGTACAGGTATGCGCCGTCAATGTCCCAATCCAAATAATTTGCCTGTATCATGGCAAAATCCCAATCGTGTTTGCCGGCGAAGTATGGGAAGTCATTGCGGTGCCCGTGGAAAGAAAAGCCCAGCCGGCGGATGCGCCCTTTCGCCTTTTCTTCCGTCAGGTAATTGTACACTCCATAATCTTCATAGACCTGTTCGTAATCTTCGACTTTCCCGACGCTGTGCAGCAGGTAAAAATCGAAATAATCCACCCGGCATTTTTTCAGTTGTTCCGCAAATACTTCTTTTGCGTGGTCAAGGCTTTCGATAAGGCGCCCCGGCATTTTGTCGGCAAGGTAGAAAGTTTCGCGTGGATACCGCTGCAAGGCTTTGCCGATAAAAGTTTCCGACATTCCCTGATGGTAGAACCATGCCGTATCGAAATAGTTTACCCCATGCCGGTAGGCATAGTCAATCATTTCCATGGCGCGCGGTTCGTCGATATCCGGCTTTCCCTGCTCCAGTAGCGGCAGGCGCATACAGCCGAACGCCAACAGTGAAATGGCTGCACCCGTGCGGGGGTCTATCCGGGTGGTTACCGGCTGGAGGCTGTGCCCGCCCGTGTTCGAAAAATAATCTTTCAGCAGCGTATGCTTTAGCCCGAACCATATGCCCGCCGCGCCCACGACGCCTGCGCCCGCATACTTCAATGCTTGTCGGCGCGTTACGGTACCCGCAGGCTGTTCCGGCGTCTTGTGTTGTGTTTCCATAAAAAGTTGTAAAAATTTTGAACATACAAAAATAACGTATTTAATTTGATTTTTCACAAAAGTTAAAATGTTTTTTT
>JAIRLT010000012.1 GCA_031259225.1 Prevotellaceae bacterium | reverse complement strand
TTCGATTTTAATGACGTTTGACTGCATAGAAATATTAGGCGTTTGTTTTTCGCTGTTGTATCTCTTTCTCGAAATTAAACAGCGAAAAGCCTTGTGGATTGTGGGGTTCATATCATCCGCTTTTTACGTCTATATCTTTTTTCAGGCTAAGTTTTATGCCGACATGGGGCTGAATGTCTATTATCTGCTTGCCAGCATATACGGCTGGATAGTGTGGAGCCATAAACAAACAACAACCGCCGGCAAACAGGAGCGCTCGATTGTGCGGCTAAAACTGTTGCCGGCATTGGTGTTGTTGGGTGTGTCCGGTGTTTTATTTTCAGGGCTGTCGTTTGTGCTGAAAAGTTATACCGACTCCCCGGTGCCGTTCGGCGACGCGCTCACTACGGCGCTCAGCATAGTTGCCACGTGGATGCTTGCCCACAAAATTATTGAGCAGTGGTGGGTGTGGCTGTTTGTGAATATATTCTCGGCTACACTATATATATATCGCGGGTTGTATCCTACGGCATTCTTGTTCTGCTGCTACGCTGTGGCATCGGTCATAGGCTATTATAGTTGGAAGAAAAAATGGAATGCAAATTGAGCATTAAGCGGATTTCTACGGATACTGCGTAAGTCCGTGTCATCCGTGTTCCATAATTCCTATTTCTAATGCCTGTAATGTGAATAGCGCCTCTTCACCTGTGTGAATTATGTGCTAATGTGACTAATTGGCTGCCATACCAGCTAATTAACCATTAACCATTAACCACTAACTTCGTAATTCATAATGCTATTTTTATCGTCAGTAGGTTAATTAAAAATTTTCATGTATATTTGTAGAAAAACCAACTTAAAATGAGCAATCAATATTGTATTATTATGGCAGGCGGCGTGGGAAGCCGTTTTTGGCCTGTAAGCCGCGAATCGCATCCCAAACAGTTTTTAGATATCCTCGGTACCGGGAAGTCGTTTTTACAGCAAACCGTTGAACGTTTCACCCAAATTATTCCGAAAGAAAACATCCTCATCGTTACCGGCGCGAACTATGCCGCCTTGACGCAGGAACAGTTGCCGGATTTCCGCCCGGAACAAATCCTGTGCGAGCCGCTACGCCGCAACACCGCGCCCTGCATTGCCTACGCCGCCTATAAGATTTTAAAACGCAACCCGAACGCTACTATGGTGGTAACGCCTGCCGACCATCATATCGTAAACGAAAAAGATTTTCTGCAGGTCATGCAAAGCGGCTTGAACCTCGCTGCCGATAACGAGGCATTGATAACGGTCGGCTTGCATCCGACACGTCCCGAAACCAACTACGGCTATATCCAAATCAACACGGGCGAAACCCTCAATATGGGCGAGCAAAAAGTCTATCGCGTAAAAACCTTTACCGAAAAACCCAACGCCGAATTGGCAAAAATATTTGTTGAAAGCGGCGAGTTTCTTTGGAATTCGGGTATTTTTATTTGGAACGTAAATGCTATTTGCCGGGCGCTGGCGACCTACTTGCCGGATGTGGCAAGCCTTTTTGAAAAGGGCTCAACAGCCTACGACACCGGCGAAGAGCAAGCTTTCATTGCCCACACCTACGCCCGGTGCCAAAGCATTTCCATTGACTACGGTATCATGGAAAAAGCGGAAAATGTGTATTGCTTTGCCGCGAATTTCGGCTGGTCGGATTTGGGGACATGGCTTTCGCTCTACATCCATAAAGATAAAGACAAGCATGGAAACGTAATAGATGCTCCGGAAAATATGCTCTATAATGTTTCCAACAGTGTGGTCATTGCTTCCGGCAAGCAAAAACTCATCGTATTGCACGGGCTGAAAAACTATTTAGTAGTAGATTCCGACGACGTGCTGCTGGTCTGCCCCAATGAGGACGAACCGTTCAAAGCTATCGTCAAAGACGTGCCGGTTAAAAAGGGCGGTGACTATATGTAAGTACGGGGGCTTCCGGTGATGCCTGTCTTTTATATCACCGGTATATCGTTAAAGTGTTCGATAATTTCCATGCACATGCGGCTGTTGTGGTACGGGCATTTCCAGCATCCTGCCTTGTCGTCGGCACGGTTGATGCTTCCATCGGCTTTGCGGCTCCAATACCATTCGCCGCCGGAAATATCAATAATATTGTTCCGGATATATTGCCACGTGCGGGCTGCTTTCTCTGCGTAGAGGCTGTTGCCGGAGTTTTTGCAGGCATACAGGAAGCCGACGACTGTTTCGGCTTGTACCCACCAGTGGCGGTCATTGTCGGTGTATTTGCCGTCGCGTTCATAGCTCATGCTGCCATCGGGCAGCAGACCTTCCGCCGCTGCATCGGCGATTTTTAGCGAGAGCGCCTTTACCTGTTCCAGCAGTTTTGCGTCGCCTAAGACCGTTGCGGCTTCCCACAGCAGCCACGACGCCTCAATGTCGTGCCCGTAGGATATGCCGGACGATTTGATGTTCCACGCCTCGTCGAAAAACAGGTCAAGGTGCCCGGATTTGTTCAATATCTTATCCGTGAAGACGGCGATTAACTTTCGTTGCGCTACGCGCAGTTTCGGATTGTTCCACACGCGGCAGAGGTTGGTGTAGGGCTCGAGGATGTGGAGGTGGGTGTTCATGGTTTTTTTCTCGTTGGCGTCTTTGTCGCTCAGGCGCACGTCATCAATGGCGTTCCATTCGCGCGTGTAGGCTTCGAGGTAACCGCCCGCCTTGTTGTCGCGGTGTTTTTCTATCAGGTGGAAGAAGTCTTTGGCAAGTTCCAATGCTTTTGCGTTGCCGGTAGCGCGGTAAAATTCCGAGAAGCCATACAGGGCGAACCCCTGTGCATACATTTGCTTCTTGGTGTTTACCGGCAGCCCTTTGTAATCCAATTCCCAGTATACGCCGCCGGATGCCGTATCTATGAAATGGTCGACGATGTAGTCGAAAGCGCGTTGTGCGGCGGCTTTGTATTCGGGCTTTTTCAGCAGGCGGTAGGCAGCGGAAAATGTCCACAGGATGCGGGCGTTGAGCACGGCGCCTTTGTTTGCCTGCGGGTGCAGTGTGTCGTTGCCGTCAATGCAGCCGTAAAAGCCGCCATGTTCGGCGTCCTGCATGCGGTTGAGCCAAAAGGATAGGATATTGTTTTCTAATTCACGTTTAAAAGCTACCATATTCTAATTTATTTTATTTCCATAACCATTCTCTTAAAGTTACAAACTTACGTGAAAATTCCCGGATTTACAAAAATCAAGTAATGCGGGGTGCATTTCAAATTGTCGCATCGTCATTGCGAACCCGAAGGGTGAAGCAATCCAGTTCCTAACGTGACTAATTGTTTAATGTGCTAATGTGACTAATTTAGTTGAAAGTTGAAAGTTGAAAGTTGCTGGCGCCGGTTAATGTGCTAATGTGACTAATGTGCTAATGTGACTAATTTAGTTGAAAGTTGAAAGTTGCTGGCGCAGGTTAATGTGCTAATGTGACTAATGTGCTAATGTGACTAATTTAGTTGAAAGTTGAAAGTTGCTGGCGCGGCAGCTAATTCATAACTCATAATTCATAACTCATAATTCCTAAACTGCTTTGCATCGCCTTGCGTTTTGGAGCAGTTTCCTCCACTGCGTGCGCTCGTTCCTCGCGCACTCCGGTCGGAATGACGGCTCAGTTGAAAGTTGAAAGTTGAAAGTTGCTGGCGCAGGCTAATTCGTAATTCCTAATTCGTAATTCCTAATTCATAAACTGCCCCGTCAGGGGCGCCCGCCCGTTATTGTAAGGGCGAAGCCCGAAACAATGACGATGCGATAGTTTGAAATACACCCTCCTAATTTTTCTTATTTCGGTTGCATTTACTATTTGAACTTATCACGGCGTACTAAAAAAAGCCGCCGGTTTTTCCGGCGGCTTTTTTATTCATTTGTAATTTTTCAGAATGTGCCGGGCTTAATTATTTTCACATGGCACCGAGAATAACATTTGCATCAATATTTAATTCACGATGTATTTTACGGGCTACTTGCAAAGTTGGTTCCGTTTTTCCGGTAAGATATTCACTTACCCTCGGAGCGCTAATACCAAGCATTCTCGCCAATGATTTTTGAGTTAAATTCATTTCGTGCATACGGGTTTTAAGAACGTCCGGTAATGAAAGTTTTCCGATAGGATAATGTTCTTTTTCATACGCAACAACCAAATCAGTGAGAAAATCGAGTTCAATATAATTCTTGTCGGTTTGCGAAGTATCATCATCTACCATTTCCACGAGTTCATTAATTCTTGCCATGATAGCTTCATATTCTGCTTTGTTACCTATTATTTTCATAATCCTAATTATTTATATTGTTGAACAATCTTTAATCTTACCATATTCGGCATGTGTTCCAATAAACCGGATATATACAATCTTTGGGACAAATAATATCAGCGCTATTATACGGTATGAATTACCTTTCACATTAAACACATAACGCTTATTGCCTACACTATCTACGCTATTGAAGGTTTGTTTTATGTCAGAAAAACAATTCCATTGGCTTTTTTCGGTTTTAATATACCATTCATCTAATGCTAATCGTGCATCTGCATGAAGTCTGGCATATTGCGAAATTGCTTTATGGGTTATTATCCTCATTTAGTCATTTTATTAGATGCAAAAATAATATATTTATTTTGATTTTCAAGATAAGAAATACAAAAAATATATTAGGCGTACTAAAAAAAGCCGCCGGAAAAACCGGCGGCTTTTTTATTCACCTTTGTGTATCGTTATGCGCCAATCATCATTGGCATCAGCAATGTGAGGATTTCTTCGTTTTCGTTGCCTTTTTCTACCGGCAGGATCAAGCCTGCACGGCTGGCGTCGGCTAATTTTAGCAGCACATTCACAGAGGTCAAATTATTCAGGATGTCGCACAGGAACGTAGATTTGAAGCCTATTTCAAGGTCTTCGCCGGTGTATTGGCAATTCAGGCGTTCGTAAGCCGACACCGAGAAATCCAAATCCTGTGCGGATACCGTCAATTCGTTTTCCGCAATTTTCAATTTAATCAGGTTGCTTGCCTGATTGGAGAACACCGACACCCGGCGCACACAGTTCAACAAGTCCACGCGATCAACCGTTACGAGGCGCGAATTGTCGGTAGGTATCACCGAGCGGTAAGCCGGGTAAGTGCCTTCAATCAACCGGCAAATCAACGAATAGTTGGGCAAGGTAAACACAGCGTTTTTGCTGTCTAATTCTACCTTGACAGACTCGGTAATTTTACCTAAAATATTTTTCAACAAATTCGCCGGTTTTTTTGAAAGGATGAATGTGGCTACCTTATCCGCTTTTACATCCTTGCGGGTATAGTCCACCAGCTTGTGTGCGTCGGAAGCCACGAACGACGTGCTTTCTTCGCCTATATCAAAATAAATACCGTTCATCATGGGGCGCAGTTCATCGTCGGCGGTGGCGTACAGTGTGCAGTTAATGGCGTCCAGCAATGTATTTGCCGGCAGCAACAGCGTAGCCGTGATATCTTTCAGCGCCGGTTTGGCGGGATAATCTTCCGCGAGGCTGCCCGGAATATTAAATTTACCTCCCGCCCAGCTAATCTCTATCGAATGGGTAGTCGTATTGGCGATGAAGGTGAGCGGCTGTTCGGCAAAATCGCGCAATGACTCGGTCAGCAACTTGGCTGGCACGGCTATTGCGCCCTCTTCGTCCACCTGATCGATGGTTATCACTGTATCCAACGTTGTTTCCAAGTCGGATGCGGTAATGTTTAGTTCATTTCCTGCCAACCGGAATAAAAAATTATCCAGAATGGGCATGTTGTTATTTTTATTACTGATGACGCGACCAACCAACAACAGGTGGCTTAAGAGTTCTGTGCTTGAAACAATGAATTTCATGTTTGTAATTATTAAATGTTAGACAAAACAGGGCTTAATTATTTTGGGCAAATGTAAGAATTTTTAACTACATACTAAAATTTCGATGTTAAATTTTTAAATTTATTTTAACATCCCGCATAGTTTGATGACTGCCGGAGTGGATTTTCACTGCCCTGTTTACCGTTGGATCTTTTTTGTACCTTTACGAAAATTTTAATTTTTTAATGGGCAAAGAGCGCTTAGTCACCAAAAATTATTGTTTTATTCTTGCAGCCAATTTTCTGTTGTATTTTGGCTTTTATTTATTATTACCGGTTTTGCCGTTCTATCTTGCGGAAATATTCCATGCCGGTAAAACCGCTATCGGTATGATCCTTGCCTGCTACACGCTTGCCGCCCTTACCATCCGCCCTTTTTCAGGATTTTTATTAGATACGTTCGCCCGGAAACCGTTGTATCTTTTTGCTTTTTTTATTTTCACCGCCGTATTTGCCGGTTATATTTGGGCGGGTACATTGACTTTTTTCATCCTCTTGCGCGTGCTGCACGGTATTTCGTTTGGGGCGGTGTCGGTGGCGGGCAATACGATTGTTATTGACATCATGCCCTCGTCGCGAAGAGGGGAGGGACTGGGTTATTACGGGCTGGCAAATAATATTGCCATGGCGGTAGGTCCGATGACCGGTCTGTTCCTGCATGAGCATTATTCATTCGATACGGTGTTTGCCTGCGCACTTGCCTCGTGCCTGCTTGGTTTTGGCATGGCGCTTGTAGTGCGGACGCCGCTGAAACCACCGGTGAAAAAACTGCCGCTCTCGTTAGACCGGTTTATTTTAATAAAGGGACTGCCGCTGGGAGTGGTGTTGGTGTTACTTTCTATTCCCTACGGCATGACTTCCGCCTACATCGCCGTGTACGGGGAAGCTATCGGGATAATGGGCAGTACGGGACTTTTCTTTACCCTGCTGGCTGTGGGTACAGCCTTTTCCCGCATATTTGCAGGCAGGCAGGTGGACAAAGGAAAGGTAACGCAAGTCATCACTTTCGGGTTGTATACCGTTTGCGCCTGTTTCTTTGGACTGGCTTCCTGCGCCCGCCTCATGGCATGGAACAGTATAGTGGGCAGCCTTGTCTTTTTCGGGCTGGCGCTCTTTTTCGGGCTGGGGTTTGGAAGCATGTTTCCTGCGTTCAATACCATGTTTGTAAACCTTGCGCCCCATAACCAGCGTGGCACCGCCACCTCCACCTACCTTACCTCGTGGGATGTGGGCATCGGCTTGGGACTGACTGCCGGCGGCTACATCGCCGAAACGTATAGTTTCCAAGACGCGTATTTTTTCGGCGGATGTCTTGTCCTGTTGTCCATCCTGCTTTTCAGAAAAATCATTGACTAATGTGACTAATGTGCTAATGTGATTAATGTGCTAATGTGACTAATTTAGTTGAAAGTTGAAAGTTGAAAGTTGCTGGCGCGGCAGCTAATTCATAACTCATAACTCATAATTCCTAAACTGCTTTGCATCGCCTTGCGTTTTGGAGCAGTTTCCTCCACTGCGTGCGCTCGGTCCTCGCGCACTCCGGTCGGAATGACGGCTCAGTTGAAAGTTGAAAGTTGCTGGCGCAGGTTAATTCTTAATTCCTAATTCTTAATTCCTAATTCCTAAACTGCCCCGTCAGGGGCGATATATTAATAACCCCGTGCAAGCCGCAGGCGCAGCTCGGGGGTATAGCATCGCCCCTGCCTTTCGCGCGGAGCAAGTCCGGTGCATAGCAGAAGGACAGTGCGCCGCGCGAGTGCAGGACGTCTCATCGTGCATCCCCGCGCTACGTTCCGCTTCGCTGCACTTGCACGGGGTTATGCATATCCCGCCCCTTCGGGGCGGCTGCTCCGTCATTCCGAGCGAAGCGAAGCGGAGTCGAGGAAGCTGCTGCGTTGTGCACTTGTTGCTTTGCATCGCCTTGCGTTTTGGAGCAGTTTCCTCCACTGCGTGCGCTCGTTCCTCGCGCACTCCGGTCGGAATGACGACTCAATAGAGAGTGGAGAATGGAGAGTGGAGAATGGAGAATTAGCTGGCGCGCCAGCACTGCCTACTGCCTACTGCCCACTGCCTACTGGTGCGCCAGCCAATTAATCACATTAAAAAATTAATCACATTAGCACATTAAACAATTAGTCATCGTCCAATAATTTCAACAATTTTTGATGCGATAC
>JAIRLT010000250.1 GCA_031259225.1 Prevotellaceae bacterium | reverse complement strand
GGCGTACGGGGCAAACAGAAAACGGCAATATAGATGAGTGAATATTCATTGCTTAATTCATTGGCTAAGCGACCGCAAAGTTAGTAAATGTTTTTAATATCCAAAAAAATGTTTTTTTTAATTATGAATTATGAGTTATGAATTATGAGTTAGGCTGGCGCCGGCAGGCAGTGGGCAGTAGGCAGTAGGCAGTGCTGACGCGCCAGCCAATTAGAAATTAGAAATTAGAAATTGCGCTGGCGCGTCAGATATTCAGAAATTAGATATTAGAAATCAGAAATTGCGCCGGCGCGTCAGCCAATCAGAAATTAGAAATCAGAAATTAGAAATTAGCTGGCGCGTCAGCCAATTAGAAATTAGAAATCAGAAATCAGAAATTGCGCGGACGCGCCGGCTAATTCGTAATGGAATTTCCGTAAAAAACTTGTACAAAAAAATATTTGTACTTTTGCACAACAGTAAATGAAAAATAACACAGCTATGGTATCAGCCCAGGAAATCCGGCAAACGTTTCTTACTTTTTTTGAAAATAAACAACATGCTATCGTTCCCTCTGCGCCGATGGTGGTGAAGAACGACCCTACGCTCATGTTTACCAATGCGGGCATGAACCAGTTCAAAGATTGGTTTCTGTGTAATACGCTGCCTGCACACCTGCGTGTGGCGGATACGCAAAAATGCCTGCGCGTAAGCGGAAAACATAACGATTTGGAAGAAGTAGGACACGACACCTACCATCACACCATGTTTGAAATGCTTGGCAACTGGAGTTTTGGCGATTATTTCAAGGAAGAAGCGATTGCGTGGGCATGGGAGTTACTGACGGAAGTATTTAAAATAGATAAAAGCCGCCTGTATGTTACGTTTTTCGAGGGTGACGCCGCCGAAAATTTAGCAGCCGATGAAGAAGCATGGCGCTGTTGGAAACAATGGATACCTGCCGGACGCATTTTGCGCGGTTCACGAAAAGATAATTTTTGGGAAATGGGCGATGTGGGACCTTGTGGTCCGTGCAGCGAAATACACGTAGACCTGCGAAGCGGCGAAGAACGGCAAACTATTGACGGCGCAGCACTGGTGAATAAGGGGCATCCGCTGGTGGTGGAAATATGGAATTTGGTGTTTATCCAGTACAACCGCAAGGCAAACGGCAGCCTTGAACTGTTACCGAAAAAACATGTGGATACCGGCATGGGCTTTGAGCGGCTTTGCATGGCGTTGCAGGGAAAGCAAAGCAATTATGATACGGATGTATTCCAGCCCATCATCAAAAAAATTGCAGGGTTAAGCGGCAAAACATATGGCGTACATCAGGACGTTACCGTTGCCATGCGCGTTATTGCAGACCATTTGCGGGCTTGCAGCTTTTCTATTGCCGACGGGCAATTACCCTCCAATGCAAAAGCAGGCTATGTCATCCGGCGCATTTTGCGGCGTGCGGTGCGTTACGGATACACCTTTTTGGGATTTACCGAACCGTTTATCTGCCGCCTGGTGCCTACATTAGTTGATGAAATGGGCGCCGCCTATCCCGAATTAAAAACGCAGCAGGCATTGATTGAACAGGTGCTGCACGAAGAGGAAACAGCCTTTCTGCGCACGTTGGAAACCGGCATCCGCCTGTTGGATTCGGTGATGGAAAAGAATGCGGGCAGCAAAATCATCAGCGGAAAGGATGCGTTTCAACTGTACGACACGTTTGGCTTTCCGGTTGATTTGACGGAATTGATGGCGCGCGAAAAAGGATTTGACGTAAATATGCCGGAATTTGAGGAAGAACTGGCACAGCAAAAACAACGCAGCCGCCATGCCGCTATCACCGAAGAAGGCGACTGGATAGAGGTGCAACCGGCAGCACAAACCGCCTTTGTCGGGTACGATACGACCGCCGCCACAGTAAAAATTGTGCGTTACCGGTTGGTAAAAACCAAGGGTAAAGAACAAGTGCAACTGGTTTTTGACCGCACGCCTTTTTACGGCGAAAGCGGCGGGCAGTCGGGCGATGCGGGGACAATCGGCAATGAAGAAGAGTGTATTAAAATTCTTGACACGAAAAAAGAACATCAACTGATTATTCATATTGCCGAAAAATTGCCGGGCAACTTATCGGCAACCTTTACGGCGCAAGTGGATGAAAAGCGCCGGCAGGCGATTGCCTGCAACCACACGGCAACGCATTTATTACATTATGCCTTGCGGAAAGTATTGGGAACACATGTGGAACAAAAGGGTTCACTCGTGCATCCCGATTATTTGCGGTTTGACTTTTCGCATTTTCAAAAAGTAACCGATGAAGAAATACGCAAAGTAGAGCACCTGGTCAATGAACAAATACGCGCCAATATTTTGCGGGAAGAGCATCGCGAACTGCCGATAGAAGAAGCGCGGGCACTGGGCGCAATGGCTTTGTTCGGGGAAAAATACGACGCCAAAGTGCGCGTTGTCCGTTACGGTGGTTCCATCGAATTGTGCGGCGGCACGCATGTGCACGCCACCGGCGACATCGGTTTTTTCCGTATCATCAATGAAAGCGCAATAGCTGCCGGCGTCCGGCGGATAGAGGCAGTGTCGGCAGCCAAAGCGGAAGCGCTGATAGACCAATTACAGGATATGATAAGGAATGTAGGAACTTTCTTTAATAATTCACCGAACTTGGTGGATGCTATCCGGAAAACCATTGCCGATAATGCAGATTTGACAAAACAAGTACAGGATTTCGTTGCAGAACGGGTAACACGATTAAAAGAGCAGTTGCAAAAACGCCTGCAAACAATAAACGGTTTCAACGTAGCGGTGTTGCCGATGACCGTAACGCCGGAAATACTGAAAAACCTTGCCTTTCAGATACGCGCTATGCAACCCAACTTAGTGTTTATAGGAGGCGCCGTGCAAAACGATAAACCCCTGCTCACCGTATCGCTCTCGGACGACTTGGTGGAAAAAGGTTTGAACGCATCTAATATTGTAAAAGAAGCAGCCAAAGAAATGGACGGCAGTGGCGGCGGTCAGAAATTTTTGGCTACTGCCGGCGGTAAAAAAGCTGAAAATTTGCAAGCAGCTATCGACAAAGCCATTCATTTATTATCGCAATAATTAAACCATAATTGTGCCGTTTAGTTGGTTTGCTTTATTTCAATGACATAATATATTTTATTTTAAAATATGGCGTATATTTTAAAATAGAAGTTTAAGAAATGGCGTATATTTTAAAATAAACGATTTTTGTATGAAAAAATTTGCCTGTTACTTTATTATTTTACTGTTTCCCTTTGCTTGCCTTGCACAGCAAGTAAAGCAGGATGACCTTGCCATGTTCTACAACCTCGAAAATCTTTTTGACCCTGTCAAAGATACTACTATTAACGATAACGATTTCCTGCCGGACGGACGCTATGGGTGGACATGGTCGAAACTGAAAACAAAAATCAATGCTATCGCTAAAACCATTATAGCTGCGGGCAATGGCAATCATCCTGCTTTAATTGGCGTGTGCGAAGTTGAGAACCGCTACGTGCTGAAAAGATTGATAGAACACACGCCGCTGGCGAAAATCGGGTACGATATTGTTCACCACGACTCGCCCGACCCGCGCGGGATTGACGTGGCATTGCTCTACCGCACCAGCCATTTTACGGTACTGCATTCCGCATGGTTCAAGGTGTGTTATGAAAGCGGGAATTGCCGCACACGTGAGATTTTGTATGCCAAAGGCGTACTACACGAATTGGATACGTTGCATATTTTCGTCAATCACTGGCCGTCGAAATTGGGCGGGGCGGCGCAGTCGGAGCCGCGCCGGATACGGGCGGCTGAAACCTTGCGAGCCATTACCGATTCTATCTTTTGTACCAACCCGCAGGCAAATATACTTGTAATGGGTGATTTCAATGATACCCCTGATAGCTGCCCGGTGGTAGAAGGCTTGCGGGCGGTGAGCGATACCGCCTGCCTTACTTGCCTGCATAACCTCATGTTGCCGCTTGCCTTGCGAGGCGAGGGTTCTTTGAAATATCAAAAAAACTGGGAACTGATAGACTTGTTTTTTGTATCGGGAAATTTATTGGACAAAAATGCCCCGGTTTATTGCGAGCCAACGGAAGCTAAAATATTTCGCGCAAACTTCCTATTGGCGCCTGACGAAAAATTTCTCGGCGATAAAGTGCGCCGTACGTATGAAGCCGGTAAATACAAAGGCGGCGCAAGCGACCACTTGCCGGTAATATTGCCAATAAAACATACTTATTAATGTAATGGGAAGAGGATAGGAACTTAATTATTATTTACTGCATTTTTAATTTTTCTTTCTATTTCTTTTGCAAATTCTAAAAACATTTTTACCTGTTCTATCGAAGGCATTCCATCGGATAATAATCCTAATTCGCCGGGATATCGGCTTTCAATATATGTTTCATTAATTATAGACAGTACATCTTCATCTATTTCCAAATCTTTTATTTCTTTGATTATTCCATATAATTTAAGCAAATCATGTACTTTTAATAATAATTTATCATTTTCCAATAAGAAAGCCTTAAAATATTTTTCTATAGACTGTTGGCAATGAAATGCTACACTGCTTGTCAATTCTTGCTGCTCAATTATCAAAGAAGCAACCTTAATATCTTTTTCGGCTAATAACAGCCAATCATTAACCTGCTTTTTCATATATTATTTTTCCCGTCTTTTCAATTTCATCTATAAAATAATTCCCGCTTTCTTTTATCATTCTTAATTCTTCTTTTGAATATACTAAAATATCCAGTGCCACTTTATAATTTATTTCCCGTACCAATTTCCGTATATATAACTTTTTATTCAATCGTTCTTCGTAGGTTTTTGCGATATGATTATTATCCAGAACTACCATTAAATCAATATCACTATTTTCCGTCGCGTGACCGTTTGCGTGGGAACCGAATAAAACAATCTTATATGGGTCAGACGCTTTGAAAGATAGAATTAAATCATTTAATATTTTATCTATTTCCATAGATACCTACTATTTTAGGATAGCAAAGGTAGCAAAATTTTGTTTACTTCAACAAAAATTTCACATACATCAAAATAAATTATAACTTCGCAAAATAATTTTTGACAAAATGAATACAACTGGTAACAATAGGGACTTTTCCGCATTCCCCGCTAAGGGCGTTCGTGCAAAAAAATCGTTGGGGCAACATTTTTTGCATGATACCGCCATTGCGCAACGCATCGTGGAAAGCCTTTCGGGAAACACAGGAACAGTACTGGAAGTAGGTCCCGGCATGGGCGTCCTTACGGCGTTATTGTTGCAGCGAACGGATATTGCCACGTATGCCGTAGAAATTGACAAAGAAGCGGTAGCCTATTTGCAGGCGCGGTTTCCCGCATGGGGCGAGCGGTTGATTGCCGGCGATTTCCTTGCATTGCCGTTACACGACTATTTCCAGTCGCCTTTTGCGGTTATCGGGAATTTTCCTTACCATATTTCATCGCAGATTTTTTTCAAAGTATTGGAAAACCGTAACCGGATACCCGAAGTCGTGGGCATGATACAAAAAGAAGTGGCAGAACGGATAGCCTGCCGCGCCGGCAGCAAAACCTACGGCATTTTGAGCGTATTGTTGCAAGCGTATTACCACATCGAGTACCTTTTTACGGTGCATGAACATGCGTTTACGCCCCCGCCCAAAGTAAAGTCGGCGGTTATACGTTTAACGAGGAATACGGTTGCGCAATTAAATTGCGACGAACGGCTTTTTGTAAAAGTAGTAAAAGCCACGTTTAACCAACGCCGTAAAGTGATACGCAATTCCATAAAGGCATTGACCGGAACCATTGCACTGCCGGAACACCGCTATTTCTCTATGCGTCCCGAGCAGTTGAACGTGGATGAATTTGTAGAACTGACGCAAATCATCGAACGCTTTCAATGCCCAAAAGAAAAATAAATTCAAAAAAGATTTGCAGATAAAAAATAAAGTGATATATTTGCA
>JAIRLT010000215.1 GCA_031259225.1 Prevotellaceae bacterium | reverse complement strand
TCCTTAGTGCAGCCAGTAATATTAGAGCCAATCGTTGAAGCATTATAGCTTGCTAATTTTACATTTTGTGCTAACCACCATTTATTGTCGGGCATGAATACAATCCTGTATAATTCATTATCGCGTGTGTCTTTTATCCATGCTTCCCAATTTTTCGCGCCACTGGTGCGTTGTTGGCAAAGGTGCGTGGCGTCAATAAATAAATCGCTTCCTTGATAAAGACAAAAGATGCCAGGACAGTCCGTTTTGTCTTTTATAGTAGTGGGCGTAATGGTTAATGCCGAAGTGGCAAGTGTTGTCTCGTTTACTGTTTGAGTAGTTACTCCGTCGGATGCTATCAATATAAATGGCGGCGTACCTTTGAAAGTATAAGTTCCGTTGTTAGCCGTTACATTCGGCGGGCAATCGGAGGCATAAGCGCACCAATTGAATTTGGTGTTTGCCGGAATGTTGGTAAGCGATGCCGTAACTGTTGCGCTATAGCTGCCTGTAACGCCATTCAGCCAAAAACCTTTGTTGGTGCTTGCATCAAGGGTTGCCGTACTCGTTGGCGAAGAACTGACGGCAGGCGTTGTGGATATTTCCGCACGTGTCCACGTGTTGCCGGCAGTAGTATTGTCGGCATTCAGTTTCAGGAAATCAATCCACACCCACACTTTAGCGTTGTGTGTTTGCCCGGTTACAGTAGGAACGTTACTCCATGATACACGGAATTTCACTGCCGGCATGGCAGTGTAGGTAGCACCCAGCATTTCGATGCTAATGTGGCTTTGTGCGCTTACTGCAGCGCTTGCAAGCATTGTGAAAAAGAAAAATGTTGTTCTCATAATATTTAATTTTTATTGTTATTATTTTGTAGCATCAGGGTTGTTTTCCAAACACAAACTTTTTTTATAAAACAACCCCTTGCTACGATTTTTTATTCGCTGCCAATTTCATCGTTTCTTTGTTTTACCGTAAAAGTCGAAACGTGAATTTAACTTATCGCTGTTGGGGTTCCGCTAAGACCCACCATGAAGAATAAATTAAATCCACGCTCTATAGTGGAATTTTATTCTCTTCATGGATGTTTGAAATTTAGCGGACTTCAACAGCAGAATATAGAAATCAATTTATAATTATTGCCTTCTATTTTCCATAATTAAAGAACATCAATAATGCTGCAAATATATTATTTTATTTTTTAATTTCAAACTTTTTTTTATCCTGAAAAAATTTGAAATCGTGGCGCCGGAATATTTTTCTTTCATAAATCAAAAATATTTCCCATATTTGTACCGCCATTTATACCTGTTTTATGCAAAAAGGACTGTTCATAATGCGAATATTCCGTTTTTACCGGGACGGGTTCCGGAACATGACTATCGGCAAAACCCTTTGGCTGATTATCCTCATCAAATTATTTGTGATGTTCGCGATATTAAAAGTATTTTTTTTCCCCGATTATCTGGGACAATTCGATAATCCGCCGGACAGGCAGGAGTACGTTTCCGGCGAATTGATACGGCGTGCAACTAACCCCTAAAATTTATATTCGATGATTGAAACTATTAACACCTCTGTTATTGACTGGTCGCGTGCGCAATTTGCGTTGACGGCTATCTACCATTGGCTTTTTGTGCCGCTCACGTTGGGGCTGGGCATTGTGCAAGCCATTATGGAAACGTTTTACTACAAAACAGGCAATGAGTTTTGGAAAAAAACCGCCCGTTTCTGGATGAAAATTTTCGGTATCAATTTCGCTATTGGCGTGGCTACGGGCTTGATTTTAGAGTTTGAGTTCGGCACCAACTGGTCGAACTATAGCTGGTTTGTAGGCGACATTTTCGGTGCGCCGCTGGCGATTGAAGGTATCGTGGCATTCTTTATGGAAGCCACCTTTATTGCCGTGATGTTTTTCGGATGGGATAAAGTCAGCAAGGGTTTCCACCTTGCTTCGACATGGCTTACTGTGCTTGGTGCAACCATTTCCGCGTTCTGGATATTGGTCGCCAACGCATGGATGCAGTACCCCGCCGGCATGCAATTCAACCCCGACACGGTGCGCAATGAAATGGCGAGTTTCTGGGAAGTAGCGCTCTCGCCGGTGGCGCTCAATAAATTTTTCCACACGGTATTGTCGGGATGGATTATCGGCGGCATGTTCGTCGTGGGCATTGCCAGTTGGTTCCTGCTGAAAAAAAGGGAAACAAAATTTGCGCTGGAAAGCATTAAAATCGGCGCTGTTTTCGGCATTGTCGCCTGTGTGCTGTCGGTTTGGACGGGCGACGGTTCGGCGCACCAGGTAGCGCAGCGGCAACCGATGAAACTTGCCGCTATGGAAGGTTTGTACGAAGGTCGCGAAGGGGCAGGACTGGTGGGCGTCGGCTTGCTCAATCCCGCCAAAGAGCAGTACAACGACGGGAAAGACCCGTTCCTTTTTAAGATAGAACTTCCCAAACTGCTGTCATTTTTTGCCGCGCGCGATATCGACGCTTATGTACCCGGCATCACGAATATTATTGAAGGCGGCTACCCGCAAAAGGACGGCACAGTGGCGCTTTCTGCCGAAGAAAAAATCGCGCGCGGTAAACAGGCTATTCAAGCATTGGCGGATTACCGCTCCGCAACAGGCGACAGCGCAAAGCAACAGGCGCACGCCACACTGGACGAGCATTTCCGGTATTTTGGTTATGGTTACCTCAAAAAACCGTCGGACTTGATCCCTCCGGTAGGGCTTACATTCTATGCTTTCCGTGTGATGGTCATACTTGGCGGCTTTTTGCTGTTGTTGTTTGCCGCAGTAACTTATTTATCGTACAAAAACAAATTTGAAACCAAACGCTGGTTGCAATGGACTTGCTTTATTTCCATTTTCCTTGCTATCATTGCCGGTCAAGCCGGATGGGTAGTAGCGGAAGTAGGACGCCAGCCATGGGCGATACAGGATATTTTGCCGGTGTCGGCTGCGGTTTCCAATTTGTCCGCCTCGTCGGTACAGATAACTTTTTTCATCTTCCTTGCGTTGTTCACGGTACTGCTCTTAGCCGAGCTAAAAATCATGATTAACGCCATAAAAAAAGGACCAAATTGATTTACGGATTTACAGATTTACGGATTTACAGATTTAGCTGACGCCAGCCAATCAGAAATTAGAAAATTTGTGAAATCCGTTTAAATCTGCGTTAATCTGTGGGTACAGAAATTAAAAATCAGAAATTAAAAAATAAAAAACTATGGACACAACATATATTCTTTTACAACATTACTGGTGGTTCCTGGTAGCGCTGTTGGGCGCGCTTTTGGTATTCCTGCTGTTCGTGCAGGGCGGGCAATCGCTGTTGTTTATCATCGGCAAAACCCCGTTGCAACAAAAGATGCTGCTGAACTCCACCGGTCGCAAATGGGAATTTACGTTTACTACGCTGGTTACTTTTGGCGGCGCATTTTTTGCGTCATTCCCGTTGTTTTACTCCACCAGTTTCGGCGGCGCCTATTGGGTGTGGATTTTGATATTGCTTTGCTTCGTGCTGCAAGCAGT
>JAIRLT010000236.1 GCA_031259225.1 Prevotellaceae bacterium | reverse complement strand
CCGGCTGACGGTATAAGCGCCGAAGATGCCCAACGCACCGCCTTGAATATTGGAGGGCATATTTGCCGGGGGACCGGCGAATAAAGGATTTCCGCCGTTGATTTCCGATTGGGCGGCGCGTATAAACTCAAAATAATCGGGCGCCAGCGTATTCAGTTCGGCAATGAGGGTATCGCCCGGTTGCAGGGCTATTCGCTCGTCATTGTGCCACCGCATGGATTCCGTGATTACGTAAGACAGCGCCGGGAAACTGATATATTGCCCTTCGGCGGCATAGTCGCCAAAGTTATTGATAAAATACATCCACAACTGTTCGCTGTACCATATCTCCCGACCGCTTGTTTGATGGATATAGCAATGAACGCCGAAATTGTTCAGTCCCGGTAAATCCTGGAAATGCACCATCAACATCCATGGCGGTTGGGCGCTGCCCCAATTGATAGACGCCAGCGTAGTACTGTCCAGCGTGTGCATTTCCGGCATCGTGGTGGAGGCGGTATAATGTTCGGCGGCGCCGTCTTCGTCAAAATCCAGCCACACATCGAGCGTGTAGGTTTCGCCGCTCACGCCGTAGAAAGAAGTATCGGTAAGGTATTCCCCGTTGCCTGCCGACCATAACGGTATATTATTTATTTTCACAAGGGCATTGGAATAGGTTAATTGCTGCTCTTTTCCGAAATAAGCAGCCGTGCGGCGCACGTGTATTTTATGTACTGTTGTGTCGGTCGTAATGTAACCGGTAATCACTAAGCGCGGCGTAATATAATCGGAAGTAATGTCCATTCGCTCGATGCAGGCATTGCACAACAACCCACAGATGACAGCGACGCCGGTAATAAATCGTATTTTCATAATTTCTAATTGCTGGTTTCTAATTTCTGGTTTCTAATTTCTGATTTCTGATTTCTAATTTCTCTTAATGCACACATCCCGCTTTACCCTTCACCTTTTCACCCTTTTACCCTTTCACCTTTTCACCATTTCACCTTTTCACCCTTTTACCATTTCACCTTTTCACCATTTCACCTTTTCACCTTTTCACCTTTCACCCTTTCACCCTTTCACCTTTCACCCTTTACTCTTTACTCCTAATTCCAAATTTAATATTGTAGCTGACCGACGGCACGATGCCGAACAAATAAGTCATCTGGGCATATTGGCTGCCGTCCGTATCTGTGCGGAACGAGATAATCCATGGATTTTTCTTGCCGTACAAATTATAGACAGAAATATTCAATTCATGTGTCCATTTTTTATGGGGGCGCAATTTTCCTAACTGTATGGTAAGCGAAGCATCCATGCGGTGATAATCGGGAAAACGGTAAGTATTCCGTTGCGTGTACACCGGGATACGGTTAGCGCCGAATTCATAATAAGCCTCCGGAAAAGTTACCGGCTGCCCGGTAGCATAAATCCAGTTGAGCGACGCCGACAACCGTTTGGAAATATCGTATGACAGGACAATATTAATGCTATGCGGTTTGTCGTATGGCGCCGAATAAGGACTCCCCTCGTTGATGCCGTCAATCGTGCGGAACGCGCGCGACCAGGTATAACTCACCCAACCGTGTATTTTCCCTTTATTTTTCCGCACCATCAGTTCGATACCGTAATTCTTGCCACTGCCGGTACGTATTTCCGTTTCCACCACATCATTTGCCAGTACTTGCGGGTGGTCTTTGAAATCTATGACATGGTTCAGTTTTTTATAATACACTTCGAGCGATGTTTCCAATGTATTATCAAAAAAATTGGCAAATACGCCGGCGGCTGCTTGCTGCGCCGTTTCCGGTTTTATACTCAGGTTCGACGGCACCCATATATCCAGCGGTGAGCCGGCGGTGGACATCGTAAGCAGGTGCACATATTGCTCCGTGCGCGAATACGACGCTTTCACCGACCACTGTCCGTTGAATGCCCACACAGCGCCCACGCGCGGCTCGATACCGTAATAATGATTGTAGAACCGTCCCGCCGCCACCTGCACCGTATCGCCTGCCGCCACTGCATACTGGTCGTTAATGCGGTAATCGGTTGTCGGACCAATGTTGTCGAACCGTGTAGCACGCAAGCCGTATTTCAATGTCAAATGCTCCGATACCCGGCGCTGGTCGGCGAAATACAGGGAATTTTCCCATGCCTTTTTCTTGGCAATATGTATAAAATATTCGTTGCCATTGGGCAGAATACCGCGTCCGTCGCCCGGTGCAAAACGGTGGAAAGTGCTGTGGTAGCCGAAACGGAAATTATTATCTTCGCCGTAAGAATATATAAAATCGGTGCGCAAGCCGTTATCGATGATATAGGCATCCCACAAGCCCGTCAGCGCCGAGGTGGTAGCTTCCATCCGATAATCGTACGAACTGCCGAGTATTTCTATATGCGAAAAAAAATTGTCCGAAAACAAATGCTTCCACCGCAAGGTATACGCCACGTTGCTAAAATTCATCCCGATGTCATTATTTTTAAACACGTCGCGACCGTAGTATCCGGTGAGCGAAAGAAAATCAGCGGTGCCTATGCGGGCTTGTATTTTAGCATTCACGTCTGAGAAATGAATATCCACCCCCCTTATATTTTCTTGTGCAGCCAACGGCAGGAACAGGTCGGCGTACGTCCGGCGTCCAGCCAGTAGGAAAGTAATTTTGTCGGACAACACCGGACCTTCCACCAGCAGGCGGCTTGCGATAATTCCTATTCCTGCCGACACGCCCCAGTCCGGCGCGCCTTCCCGCGCCGTTACATCCAGCAACGACGAAAGCCGTCCGCCATGTGATGCGGGAATATCGCCTTTATACAATGAAATATCGCCTACCGCATCATTATTGAATACCGAGAAAAAACCCATGAGGTGCGAAGCGTTGTAAATAGTAGCATCTTCAAAAAGTATCAAATTCTGGTCGGGGCTGCCGCCGCGCACGCTAAAGCCTGACGTTCCTTCACTGGTTGCCTGCACGCCCGGCAACAGTTGTATGGCTTTCAAAATATCCACTTCCCCCATGAGCGACGGGATTTGCCGGATTTGTACGCTGCTTAATTTTTCCAGTCCCATTTCCGGACGGACAACGTTAATATTAGCTTGCTTCGACGTTACAATAACCTCGTCCAAATTGATGCTTTCTTCTTCCATTTGGAAATGGATAACCGTGTCGCTCCGCAAATCGACGGTTTGCAGCAGATCTTTATAACCGATATATGCTACAAGAATTGTATGCACGCCTGCCGGCAAAGAAAATTTATATTGCCCGTTTATGTCGGTTTGCGTGCCGGTAGCCGCTTTTTGTACAAAAACAGTTGCTCCTGCCAGCAACTCTTTTCCATTACTCACCGTTCCGGTAATACTTACATTTCGTTGCGCAACAGCATTAAAAGGCAGGAAGAAAGAAAGAAATATTATATAAAGTATATTTTTCAACAGCATAAAATAAAAATGTAAATATAAATAAAAAAAGGAGAACCGGATAGGTTCTCCTTTATTTTTCTTTTTAGAAGGCGCTTACTTAACAAGAGCGTTAAGTTCGGCACCAGCTTTGAATTTGACTACCTTGCGAGCAGCGATTTTGATAGTAGCACCTGTGCGGGGGTTACGACCCATACGCGCGCTGCGTTTAGCAACGGAGAAAGAGCCAAAACCTACCAAGGCAATACGATCACCTTTTTTCAACGAAGCTGCAGTAACGCCAATGAAAGCGTCTAATCCGCGTTTAGCGTCAGCTTTTGTCAAACCTGCTTTTTTAGCAATAGCATCAATTAATTCTGCTTTGTTCATAATTGTAATTTTTAAATTAAGTGAATAATTAGTGTTTAATATAAGTGTTTAAACTTTTATGGTGCAAATGTACAGTATTCTTTATATTTTTCAAAATTTTTTTTCATTTTTTTTTCTCCCAACCTGTTATTTTACATCAAAATCCATATTATTTTTGATTATAAACAAATCATAATAAGTATTTTAAATGTTTAAAAAGTGTTTAAAAAAAATTTACTGTTTTTTTTCATTTTTTTTTCCAATGTGTATAATTCACATGGGCTTTTTATAGTATTTTCCCGATATTTGAGGACGTACTTACTATAAAAAGTTCGTCATGGAATATACTAAAAATACCGCATTTATTTTTTCTCTAATTCTTTTTTCTGTTTACGTCCATACAAGTCATATACAATAGGCGTACCAACAAATAGCGTTGCGTAAATACTTGCCAGGATACCGACGATTAACGCCACCGAAAATCCACGGATAACTTCGCCGCCGAAAATCGCAATAGCAATCAATACAACCAGTGTAGATACGCTGGTGTTCACCGTGCGCGCCAGCGTACTGTTCAGCGCTTCATTGACATTTTGCCGCAAATCACGTTTCGGATACAACGTGCGGTATTCGCGAATACGGTCGAAAATAACCACTGCATCGTTAATCGCATACCCGATAATCGTCAGCACCGCCGCAATAAAGGTTTGATCAACATCCAAGCTAAACGGCAGTATGCCGGAGAAAATAGAGAAGAAACTTATCGTAAATATCGTACAGAATACTAACCCGAGCACGCCGCCTGTTCCCCAAACCCAATTGCGGAAACGGGCTGCGATATAGAGGAAAATGGCAAATAGCGCAATTATTACGGCTATGACGGCATCGCGTTTAATATCGCTGGCAATAGTAGGTCCTACAAAATCGGAACTTCTAATCCCGTTGGGATTTTCCAAAGTAGAAGTAAATTCACTCAACGGGATATCCGCAGCAAAGAAAGGTTTCAGGGTGGTATATAATTTCTGGGCAACCAACGTATCTACCGCTGCCGAGTTGTCTTCAATCATGAATGTCGTCGTAATCTTTATTTGGTTTTCGGAACCGAATTGTTTTACTTCGGTTGCGCCGCCGCTCATTTCTGCGAGTATTGCCGAACGCACGTCATTGGTCGAAACCGGTTTGTCGAAGCGCACGACATACGTCCGCCCACCGGTGAAATCTACACCATACGTGAAGCCTTTGGTGAATATAAACGCCAAACCTATCACTACTATAGACACAGAAAGGATATAAGCGAATTTACGTAAGGATACAAAATCAATTTTTGTACTTGTAAGGAAATTGTGTGTAAGTTTATTGTCAAAAGTAATGTTCTTTCCTTTGCTCAAACGGCTTTCAAACAACAGGCGCGTAACGAAAATAGAGGTAAACAAAGAAGTAATGATACCTATTACCAATGTGGTGGCAAAACCCTGGATAGGTCCGGAGCCGAATACAAATAATACAATACCGGTAATAATGGTTGTCAAGTTGCCGTCCACGATAGCGGAATAGGCATTCTTATAGCCGTCGGTAACGGCGAGCCGCAAACTTTTACCGCCGCGCAGTTCTTCTTTGATACGTTCGTAAATAAGCACATTCGCATCCACCGCCATACCCAGCGTAAGGACAATACCGGCAATACCGGGCAACGTAAGCACCGCCCCAAAAGAAACCAACGTGCCGAAAAGGAAGAACACGTTTGTAATTAAGGCAACATTTGCTACTACGCCGGCGCCGTTATAAAAGAACAGCATGTAACCCAACACCAGCAGGAATGCTATAAGGAACGACAGCAACCCGGCATTGATGGATTCTTCGCCGAGCGAAGGTCCTACCACTGCTTCCTGCACAATATGCGCCGGCGCCGGAAGTTTACCCGATTTTAATACGTTTGCCAAGTCGGTAGCTTCAGAGATGGTGAAGTTACCGGTGATTTGCGAACGTCCGCCGGTAATTTCATTCTGCACGCGCGGGTAAGAATACACTGCGCCGTCCAAAATGATGGCAATACATTTCTTGCCGTCCCGAGAGGCGTCGGCAGTGAGACGCGCCCAAATGCGGGCGCCTTCGGCATTCATATTCATTTCTACTTCGGCATTGCCCGTTTGCCCATACGTCAGGCGGGCGTCGGTAACCACGCCGCCGTCAAGGGGCGCTTTGCCGTCGGAAGTATTTTTTATGGCGACCAGTTCAAAGCGGTCTTCTTCCCGTCCTGCATTGTTATACCGTTTTTCCGGTTTCACTGTCCATGTAGGAACAAATTCCCGAGGGAATAACGCCTGGATTTGCGGCAGGCGCAACCATGTGTTGATTTTTGCCGTATCGCGGTAGTGTGCATGCCCAATGCAGGCGCCCGTTAGCAGGGTATTTGTTTGCGGGTCTACCGACGGCGAAAGGATAGAAAATAACGGGTATTCTTTTTCCATATTTTGCGCGGCTGCCAGCGAATCGCTTTGCTGTGCCAGCGACGATAATGAATTTGTATCGGCAACGGCTGTAGGGGTATCCTCCGTTGCGGGACGTTCCGCCAGTTGCATTTCTTTAATCAAACGGTTGGCTTCTACCAGCGCCTGGTAAATTTCGCTGTTTTCATAGGTTGTCCAAAATTCGAGGGAAGCGGTTCCCTGCAATAATTTGCGTACCCGTTCCGGCTCTTTCACGCCGGGCAATTCCACTAAAATACGCCCGGAATTAGCCAGGCGCTGGATATTCGGCTGTATTACGCCAAAATGGTCGATACGGTTGCGCAATACATTAAATGAATTGGCTATGGCGCTTTCAGCGTCGGAGCGAAGAACTGCCAATACTTCCGTATTGGTCAGTTGGCGGGTTTCTTTGCGGACATACTGCAACTCATAGCTAAATTCGTCGGCAAGCGAACGTCCGGACGCTACCTGACCCCAAGCATCCCCCAAGAGCGAAACAAAGTCGCCGCCGGTTTCCTTGTAGTTTTTCGTAGCGATGCCCAATGCCTCGTGAAGGTAAGGCGAGGCATTCTGGTTTGCCATGGATTTCACAATGTCCATTACCGACACTTCCAGCGTTACGTTCATGCCGCCGCGCAGGTCAAGACCCAGATTAATTTCTTTTTCTTTGCACTCCTTGTAAGTGTACAGGAAAAATATTTTTTCGGATGAAACGGAATCAAGGTAATATTTTTCCCGCTCGCGCTCCAAGCTGGCAGCGGAAAATTCCTTGTTGTTATCATCAATGGCAGCATATTCCGGCGATTGGCGGAACTGCCCGACTGCAGCCGCTGCATATTCCTTTGCCGTACTTTCTTCCATGCGCGTTACCACTGTAAACGACAATTGATAGAAGCAAGCTAACCCCAATAAAATAGCTACTAAACGGATGGCGCCTTTATTTTGCATAATGTAAAAAGTTTAAATAGATAAATTAAAAATTATAAGGGCGCAAATATAACATATTTTTTGCGAATAACGAAATAAATGTTTAGGCGGGAAAGGGCGGAAAAAAATTACAATGAAAATATTAGTCCATTAAATTCTTCCTGAACATTTGTAAATGCACGCCAAAAGTTTCGTACGTTTGTGCCGGAAGGAATTTCAAATCGCAACAACATTACAATTGGCGGAAGCAACGCACGACAGCTGTATGACATTCACCTTCATCATTTACTTTATAAGCCCCACATTTATATGCCCAATTGGCATCGTAGTCTAGAATGAAACCATCTTCTCGTCCGGCATCGTTGGTATAAAAGTTGTCATAATCAGTCACCGTTCCATTGCAGATAGCCACAATACTCGCAAATCCAAAAAAATCCGTACCGCCCGTACAGCCTACTTTAGTCTTGCCTCTCAAACTCGCACCTACACTCGTCAATGTGGCAACAGAGGTAGCAAGAGTATTATAGGTAGCCCGGATAGGCAATAACCAACCGGACGGACAAATACCTTGTACGATACCCGTTGAGCCGCTTGATCCACCTC